>JACAFF010000044.1 GCA_013388455.1 Nitrospirota bacterium | reverse complement strand
GCGTTTGCTCATCTTTGCTATCCGCTATGAGCTAAGTGCTATCAGCTAATTCCGTCCGACTTGCATGTGTTAGGCACGCCGCCAGCGTTCGTTCTGAGCCAGGATCAAACTCTCAAAAATAAACTTTTACGGGGCCTACTTTTAGTTTTCAAAGAGCATTTCTACAATCCTTGGGGATTCGAGCATCTGAGGCTTTTCTTAAGTGGGCGCCTTAGTAAATGCTTAGGCTTCCCCTCAGCATATAAAAGCTTTGGGGCTTGCATCACTACATCTACTATTACATCAGCTCCCTTAATTTAGTTGTTCCCTCAGCTCGCTATAACCCCAAGGTCTTGTAGAGAAAAAATAGGCTATACCAAGTGGTATAGCCTGTATTTTCAAAGAACCCACTTGGTTTAGTTCAAATCATCTCGAACCTTTTAAAGTTCATTCTTAATATATAGCATAACATTTTTTAAAAGATAGTCAATAGAAAAATATTTCATATTATATAAAATTAATATTGATTAAAAGAGATTCTGTCTAAATTTTCCCATTTTTCTTTATTTATCTATTATTATCTACTTATTTTATCACACTGGTTCTATTTATTCAAACTGAATCTATAAATATAAAACTATTCCATCTACATAAAAAAATTATCATTTTTTTCTTTCATAATAGTTGATTCAGGGCCATGCCCTGGTAGAATTATTGTATTATCCGGCAGCTCTATTAACCGCTTGAATGATTTTCTAAGTTGATTTATATCACCTCCATATAGGTCAGTTCTTCCAACAGAACCTGCAAAAATAGTGTCCCCTGTAATCAAAATCCCTTCACCGTAAAGACAAATGCTTCCAGGACTGTGTCCTGGTGTATGAAGCACCGTAAATCTCAAATCACCTATTTCTATATTATATCCTTCAGATACAATGATATCAGGTTCTGTCAAAGGTTCAATATCAAATCCCCATGCTAATCCCTGCATTTCGATGTTTTTATAAAGAATAAGGTCATCCTTATGAAGTATTATTTTTGCTTTTGTTATTTCTCTTATTTCATTTATTGCTCCAACATGATCAAAATGTGCATGAGTACAAACAATAAACTTCGTCTCGAGATTATCTTCATTAACAAAATCAAGAATTCTATCTGGTTCATCACCAGGATCAACTATAAAGACTTCTCTGGTCCGTTCATCTCCTATGATGTAACAATTATTTTCTAAGGTCCCTACAACAATTTTCTTAATGATCATTAAAAATTCCCTTTTTTGTTAACTATAACTTATTCGGACAATGACTGCAAACTTAAAAAAGCATTAATATTAAATATCTACTTTTTTGAAAATTTTTGTCTCAACATCTCTTTTAAAAATAAAAGCTCTTCGCTTTTTAGCAAGTAGCTTAGCAATAAATATATAAATGCACAAACGAAAATTGTAATACTTAAATACAGAACTTTATTGAAAATATTACCTGATATTCGCCACAATTCTCCATTAATCAATGACCATCCGATTATTCCCATAATGAATGAAGCTACAATTGTTTTTATAAAAGCATAAAAAATCCTATTTCCATCAATCATTAAAAGTTTCCTCCTGAGAAAAAAGAAAAGGAGCATAAAATTCAACCAAGAAGCGAGAGAATTTGCAAGTGCAAGGCCTCGGTGCTGAAGTAATTTCATAAGAAAAATACTTAAGAATAGATTCGTTAAGACTGCAATGACTGCAATCTTTACAGGTGTTTTTGTATCTTTCATTGAGTAAAAACTTGCAGTAATAACTCTTACCCCGACAATTGACCATATACCGATCGAATAGTAAAGAAGTGCCTGTGATGTACCTATAGTTGCTATGTAATCAAATTTTCCTCTTTGAAAAAGGATATTCACTATAGGTTCTCGCAAAGCTATCAATCCAAACATTGCAGGAACAGTGATAAAAAATAATAATCTTAATGCAAAAGAGAAATCACTTCTAAGTTTATCAAACTCCCCTTTCACAGCATGTTCTGAAAGACTTGGTAAAACCGCCATTCCCATTGCAACCCCGAATATACCTATTGGAAATTGTATAAGTCTCATTGAATAATAAAGATATGTAATACTTCCTTCTGGTAGATAAGAAGCAAGAATTGTACTGATAAAAATATTTATCTGTGCTACTGCCATACCCATAGTCGCAGGTAAAACAAGAATTGACATTTGTTTAAGACCTTCATGTCTTAAATATAAATCTGGTTTTAAAGAGTATCCACTTTTAAAAAATGATGGCATTTGAAATGCAAATTGCATTAATCCTCCCAATGTAACACCAATAGCCACTGCAAGTATAGGTTGTTCCATCATGGGCGCAATAAACAAAACGGTTCCTATTATCGAGACGTTAAGCATTGCTGGTGCAAGAGCAGGGATAAAAAAAGTTCTTTTTACGTTTAACGCTCCCATTGAAAGCGCTGCGAGACTTATGAATAAAAGAAAGGGAAACATGATCCTTGTAAGAAGAACCGTCATTGAAAATTTCTCTTTCATCTTTACAAAGCCCGGTGCAATTAACTTCACTATTTCAGGTGCAAATAAAATCCCAGAAATGCAGATTGAACCCACAAGAATCAAAAGAAAGGTAAATGTAATTCTGACAAGCCTCTTTGCCTCTTCCATACCTTGTTTGTTCAGATATTCTGTTAAAACAGGAATAAAAGCTGATGACATGGAACCTTCAGCAAAAAGCTCTCTTAAAAGGTTAGGGATTCTGAATGCGACAAAGAATGTATCAGCAATGCCAGTAGCACCGAAAAAACGCGCAAGAATCATATCTTTAACATATCCAAGTATCCTGCTGATCAGAGTTGCTACAGACATCAGCCCAGCTGCTCTGGCAATCTTTCCCTTTTCTTCTTTCTGTATCTTCATCTGTCTGAGGATTATAGCAAAAAAAGAAAAGAGAATTTGCAAATTGAACAGTTTGTCTTAAAAATCAGAGTATGCAATCAACCAGCAATCATCTTCCAACCCTACCCAAACAGCATGATTTCCATATAACAGGCAAGCGTCCAAAAGGCATTGCTAAGGATAATGCTGCTGATGAAGATTTTCCAGGCTCGAATCCAATCTCCGTCTTGCCCTGAAGACTTCAGGGCAATCAGTAGATAACCTGTTCTTGCAAAATACTGATTGCTCTTTTTAAAATTTCATATGTCCATTTTAAAAAAAATCGTTGAAAAGAAAAAAGAGAGGCTTGCATTTGCAAAATCCCTGACCCCTTTGACAGAACTAAAATCCATTATCAATGACCTCGAAAAAACAAGGGATTTCAAAAAAGCTATCAAACGGATTTCTGATAACATAAAGCTTATTGCTGAAATAAAGAAAGCATCTCCATTAAAAGGGATTATCAGAAAAGATTTTAATCATTTATCAATAGCCACGACATACGAAAAAAAGAAAGTGAATGCTGTCTCGGTTCTTACTGAAGAGGATTTCTTCATGGGCAGTCTGACTTTTCTATCCGATGTCAAGAAGTTTCTGACAAAACCTGTTTTAAGAAAAGATTTCTTATTTGATGAATACCAGATATATGAATCGAGGGCAAATGGAGCAGATGCCATACTCCTGATTTCCACTATACTTGACAAGAATCAGGCAGCAGAATATATTCATCTGGCAAAAGAAATCGGACTGTCCGTGCTCTTTGAAGTCCATGATTTAAAAGAACTCGAAACAGCACTTCTAATAAATGCCGATATTATCGGCATCAATAACAGGAACCTGAAAACAATGCATATTGACCAATCAACGACGCTCAAACTAAAAAAGGAAATCCCTCCTGATAGAATTGTAGTTACTGAAAGCGGGATTCAAACAAGAGAAGACGTCCTGAAATTCGAAAATGAAGGAATCGATGCTATGCTCATAGGCACATCTTTAATGCAAGCAGATAATATAGGGGAAAAGATTGATGAGCTAATGGGTTAAGTATGATACAATTATTATGTGCCTGTTAGAGTCAAGATATGCGGGATTACCAATATCGCTGATGCATTTGCAGCGATTGAAGCTGGTGCGGATGCATTAGGCTTTGTCTTTTATAAAGCCAGCCCTCGTTCCATAACCCCTGAAAAAGCATCTGAAATTATCAGAAAAATTCCTCCTCTACTCTCAACTGTAGGAGTTTTCGTAAATGAGAATCCTGTGAAAATTAAAAAAATTATAAATATAACAAGAATAGATGTGGTTCAATTACATGGAGAAGAGCCCCCTGATATGTGTGAACTAATTTCTAATAAAATAATTAAGGCCTTCCGTGTAAAATCTCTCGAAAGCCTTGATCCTTTAATACATTACAAAAATAAAGTTTCTGCCTTTCTCCTTGACACTTATACTCCCGATATATTTGGAGGCACTGGACAGATTTTCAATTGGGACATCGCTATTGATGCAAAACAATTTGGACAAATAATACTTGCAGGAGGTTTAACACCTGACAATATTACCAGTGCTGTTAAAAGAGTAAGGCCATATGCGGTTGACGTAAGCAGCGGTATCGAATCAGAGAAAGGCAAAAAAGACCATAAAAAAATGAAACTTTTTATTCAGAAAGCGAAAGAAGCATAGAATATAGAATAATGTATAAAAATCAAGTTATCTGATCTGTGCAAACACGAATCACTGTTTTTACATTTCCTCTCGGATTAAAATCTCCAATGACTTCAAGAAATCTTGGTTTAAGTCTCTTTTCAATATCTGTAAAAATTTTGTTTGTTGCTTCTTCATGAGAAATATAGATTGATCTAAAGTTATTTAAATAGAGTTTAAGAGATTTAAGTTCAATAATTTTTTTATTAGGTATATAACGTATTCTTATAGTTGCAAAGTCAGGATAACCTGAACGTGGACACAAACATGTAAATTCAGAAAATGAGATTGAAATCTCGTAATCCCTTTCAGGATTTGGATTATCCCAAATTTCTAATTTTACTTTCTTTATTGCCTTTTCACCGTATCGCATGAAAAACTTTACCATCTACTATGAAGGATTGTAAAGTTTGAAAATGCTAACAACTTGACTTTGTTTTTTATAAAAAACTATAATTAAAATTCGAATTATGGCAACTTATACCACATATCATCCGCATACTAAAAAACGGAAAAAAACTCATGGCTTTCTTGAAAGGATGAGTTCTTCTGGTGGTCGTAAAGTTCTTAAGAGAAGAAGAGCAAAAGGGCGCAAAAGATTAACGGTTTGAGCAAAAAATCTTTTCGCTCTTTGACCAAAAGGCGGGATTTTGAGCTGGTCTTCAAAGAGGGGATTAATTCAGCTGCCAAACATCTCGTTATTTATGTAAAAAAAAATGAACTTAACTATAATCGTCTTGGGCTTTCTGTAAGCAAAAAAGTTGGGAAAGCTGTAACAAGGAACAGGATAAAACGTCTTTTAAGAGAAGCTATTAGAAAGGTATCAGAGGAAATTCCGTTATATTATGACTTTGTTGTCGTCGCAAGAAGGTCGTCAAGTGAGGCCGAACTGGACGATTTTATAAGGGACATGAAAAAATCTTTGGAAAAAATTATAGATAATGGAAAAGATAATGAAAAATATCCTTATTCTTTTAATTAGAATATATAGATATCTTTTATCACCTTTATTTCCGATGTGCTGTCGGTTTACTCCAACATGCTCTGAATATTCAATCTCTGCGATAGACAAATACGGCACTCTTAAAGGACTGTATTTTTCTATAAGAAGAATAATGAAATGTCATCCATTTAATCCAGGAGGATACGACCCAGTAAAATAATATGGAAAAAAGAGCTCTTATAGCCATAGCAATTTCTTTTCTTATACTCTTTCTTTATCAGTTATTCTTCATGAAATCCGAGCCGCAGAAATCACGGCAATTGCCAGCAAAAGAAAAACAGCAGCCTATTCCTGCTAGACATGAAGTGACTAAACCTGGTATTCCAATTCCTGAGAATACAACTTTTGAAGAAAAAGAGATTAAAATCGAAACCGATTTATATTCAGCAATATTCACAAGCAGAGGAGCATCGCTAAAATACTATGCACTAAAAACTTATAAAGATAAAAATGGGGAAAATGTTGTGCTTTTGAAAAAACCGGGGCTAAAACCCCCTCTGAGTATCGGCTCTAAAGAAGACCTCGAATTGTCAGATGTCAATTTCAACACTTATGGAAAAGATTTAGAATTAAACAAAATTGATAAGACTGGCACTCTTATTTTTGAATACTCACATGAAGGCTCCACCCTAAAGAGAACATATACATTTTATAATGACAGTTTTAAAATAGACATTAGAGATGAAGTCACTGGACTGCCAGCATACTGGATAACAGTCGGAACAGAATTTGGCATATATGACAGTAAAAACACCTCTGTTCATATTGGACCAGTTCTCCTCAAAGAAGCTGACCGTATTGAATTCAATGCACAAAAACTAAATGAACAAAAGAGTTTCCATGAAAATCTCAAATGGATAGCTCAGGAAGATAAGTATTTCTTTGCCTCTCTTGTTCCTTTAACTCCAATGGAGGAAGCAAGGGTATGGAAATTAAAGGATTCTCCTCTCATTGCATTTCATAGCAAACAAGAAATTAATAATTTTATACTCTATGCGGGGCCAAAAGAATATGATACGTTAAAAGCCCTTAATCTCGGCCTTGAGCATATAGTAGATTTTGGATTCTTTTCTATTGTGGCTATCCCACTTTTCTGGATATTGAAATTTTTCTATACATTAGTAGGCAACTATGGTTGGGCAATAATCATATTGACATTAATCGTTAGAATACCATTCATCCCTCTTGTCAACAAAAGCCAGAAGTCTATGAAAAAGATGCAGGAAATACAACCTAAAATGGCCGAAATTAGAGAAAAATACAAGAAAGACCCTCAAAGAATGCAGAAAGAAATGATGGATCTTTATAAGAAACATAAGGTCAATCCGATAGGGGGATGCCTTCCAATACTGCTTCAGATACCTATTTTTTTTGCACTATACAAAATATTACTCATAGCCATAGAACTTCGCAATGCTCCTTTTATGTTATGGATAAAAGATCTTTCAGCACCTGATACCATGTTTGGGCACATTCCTTCATGGTTTCCTTTAATAGGTGGCTTTGCGGTTGGTCCGCTTCCTATATTGATGGGTATTACGATGATAATACAACAGAAAATGACTCCTACATCGCTTGATCCAACACAAAATAAAATAATGATGCTCATGCCTATAATATTTACATTTCTATTCCTTAATTTTGCATCTGGACTTGTTCTTTACTGGCTTATGAATAATGTCTTCAGCATAATCCAGCAGTTTTATGTAAATAAAAAACTCGCCAGAGAAGCAGTGTAAGATAAATAAATCCTTTAGTAAGCTAACAAAAAATTATCAAGTTTAATCCAAATAAAATGCATTTTTCGGGTTAACTTAATAACACTTTTCTAAGTTATACTAAAACATGTTCGTAGATGACACTATAGCAGCTATTTCCACTCCCCTTGGAGAAGGTGGTATTGGGATTATCAGACTAAGTGGTAAAGATGCAATTCCCATAGCTGATAAAATTTTTTGTTCAATTAAAAACAAATCTCTCAAGGATTCAAGTTCATATAAGTTATTTTATGGTCATATAATTGAACCTGCAACAGGCCAGATTATTGATGAAGTTATTGTTACAGTTATGAAAGCTCCATATTCTTATACGAGAGAAGATATTGTTGAAATAAATTGTCACGGAGGAATGATTCCGCTTAAAAAGACCCTTGAAATAGTTTTAAAAGAAGGGGCAAGAATTTCTGATCCTGGTGAATTTACAAAACGTGCTTTTCTGAATGGTAGGATAGATTTGAGTCAGGCCGAAGCTGTGCTTGATTTGATAAGGGCAAAAACTGATGAAAGCAGAAAGATCGCCATAGAACAGATGCAGGGTGGCCTCTCTACAAGAATAAAATCGTTACAAGATAAACTGATAGAAATTTGTACACACGTCGAAGCTTTTATTGATTTCCCCGAGGACGATATAGAAATAACATCAAAACAAGAGCTATTTAATTCCATAAAAGCTGTATATGATAAATTACAGGAACTACTGAAAACATATGATGAGGCAAGGTTTTTCAGAGAGGGTCTTTCAACAGCGATTATTGGGAGACCAAATGTAGGGAAATCTTCTCTCCTGAATGCACTACTTCAGAAAGACAGAGCAATCGTAACAGATATCCCCGGAACTACAAGAGATGTTATCGAGGAATATCTTAACATCAAAGGGCTTCCCCTTAGGATAATGGATACAGCAGGGATCCGTGATGTTGAAGATATTGCGGAAAAAGAAGGTGTAAAAAGAAGCCTCAGAAGTATTGAAAATGCAGATCTTATTATTGCCATATTTGACCTCAGTGAACCATTAAGGGATGAGGACTTTGAAGTTTTTGAAAAGATAAAGAATAAGAATTCAATTATTGTTTTAAATAAATGTGACCTTCCAGCAGCAATAGATCAAAAATCAATTTCTTCAATCATGCCTCATACCACATCCTTTGTTTTACGCATATCAGCAATTAGAGGAGATGGCCTTGAGGAATTGAAAGAAAAGATAGTTGAATCTTGTTTAAAGGATTGGAAGGAAGCGAGAGAAGGGGTTGTCATTTGCAATCTAAGACACAAAGTAGCAATAGAAAATGCATGTGAATCACTCGATGGAGCCATGAATGCACTAACCAAAGAACAACCTCTTGAAATACTCGCCCTTGAATTGAGGGACGCACTTGACAAGCTGGGAGAAATCATCGGGGCTGTTACAACAGAAGACATCCTGAACAAAATATTCAATGATTTTTGCATAGGGAAATAGTCATCTGGATTGCAAAAAGAAAACCACAAAATGTAAAATTTATATTGTTCAGAAATTTATATACAACACTGCAAAAAGGTCATTACTTTTGAAGGATATTCCTATGAAGAGTTTATCATTCGCGATTTTTAAAGGAGAATATTTTAATGGAATGTATACAGGAAAAATTTAAAAAATATTGTAACTGCACATACGAGCCATGCGAGAAAAAAAACAGGTGCTGTGAATGTCTCCATTATCACAGGAGGAACGGCGAACTACCTGCATGCTTCTTTACAAAAGAAGTTGAAAGGACATATGACCGTTCGATAGCAAATTTTATAAGAATGCATAAGAAATAGCATAATAACCAAACTCCAAGCACCAATAACCAAATAAGTTCCAATTACCAATATCCAATTTGAATTGAATTAATAGTTAATATTTGGTTATTGTATTTTGGTCATTGGTTATCATTTGGAATTTGAGATTTGAATTTTTTTAAAATGCCGGTGTGGTGGAATTGGCAGACGCGCCGGACTCAAAATCCGGTGGGGGCAACCCCGTGTGGGTTCGACTCCCACCACCGGCATTAAAAAAATCTTAACAATATCATCAAAACTTCAATTTAATTGAGATTTTAATTTTGCCACCAGCAACCCTGAGGAGATTTCGAGTAAATCTTTTCTTGTAGCTCACGGATCTCCTTTTCGAGTTTTGCAAGAGACTCAGGAGTTACCTTTGGATTGCGCATCGCTTCAGAATAATCAAATCTCTTGTTATGGAGTTCTCTTCTTAATGCGGCGTTTTCATTAAAGAACTTCTGACATTCCTCACTTTGCCAATATCCGGGTCCCATCATACCTGGCCCCATCATACCTGGCCCCATCATTCCGGAACCCATCATCCCGCGTCCCATTCCATAACCTCTGCCCATCATTCCTTGACCCATGCCATAACCTCCACGGGGACCTAAATATTGTCCACAATATGGACAATAATTCCAGTCTTGTCCCCACATCATTGCAGGGTCATCCGCAAATGCAACACTAACAAAAATAAACAATGTTAACAAAGAAATAATAATGACCGATCTCATCACATTTCACCTCCTTTGTTTGTATGGACTTTAATGCTGTCTCCTTAGTTAGCTAAAAGGTTCATCTTTTCTCGATTATTTCAAAATTTTTTATGAACTGTCCGATCTGTATACCGAGATACACACATTTAATCCCTTTTATACATTCTTCTGCATCGTTTTTTTCAAGGTAAGTTGTGAGAGTATGCCGGTTCTTTTTCAGCCTGACAATATATGCATTTTTATCTTTATTAAATCTCAGACTGAAATCGATGTTGGACTTTTGTATTTCCGGATACAGCTCCAGTATCTTATTTCTTAATTCTGAATTCGATATATTTACTTTTTCTTTAGTAACAGATGATAAGGGTTTAATTCTTTTCATCGAACTGTGCCTTTCTAACACTTTTTTCTCTGCCTCAAGCCAGTTATCAAGGTCACGGCCCTCTATCCTGCCGCTTTTCTCGTATAGTTCATATGCCATCTTTGTTATCTCATTATTAATATCCATTCTTCTCCTCACTATACTTGATTTTCCTTTTTTCATTTCAACCCTGCTTCTACAATAGCCCAGTTTATATTCTTAATAAATGCTTCTATACAGTCACCCTTTTGATTCCATAAATCGATCAAAAAGGCATGTTCAAACCAAATGCTCCCAGAAGGGCCTATTTCTATCTAATCTTCTTTTCATATTCACCTTTTATGATCTCGCCTCCTTTCATAAATTACTTTATTTAGTCTTTTCTCCAAAATTGTCTATAAATATACGGGTAATAAACATCTTGCTTCACATATAAAAATCTATCAGAAGGTTATATAAGAATAAATTCGCAGAAATACGTATTTTTCTTTGGTAAAAATACCCATTTGTCAATACGTATAACTACGAATACAGAAAAATTATGTAAGAATAATCAAAATTTATTCGTAAAAATTAAAATGAAAATCAGACATAACCCTTTTGAACTGCGTATTTCACAAGGTCAGCGGTTTTTTTCACATTTAATTTTGCCATAATATTAGCACGATGCCGCTCAACGGTTCTTATGCTTATAAATAGCAGTCGGGAAATCTCTTTATTTGACTTACCCTCTGCTATTAGTTTTAGCACCTCTTTCTCCCGGTTAGAAAGACGCTCGTTTTCTATAGATGGCTTGTAATCTCCACGGTGTATACTTACCCAATCATGTGTTAGATCTTCTATAAGCCTGGGAGAAATATAGAATTTACCTTGTCTTATCTTTTCAATTGCCGTGAATAGTTCTTTATCCGCATCCTCCTTTAGAAGATAGCCATTGGCACCTACTATAGTGGCCTTCTGGAGATATTCTTTGTCTTTATGCATTGTTAAGACAAGTATTTTCAATTCAGGGTTGGTGATTCTTATATCATGAATAGCTTCAATGCCTCTTAAATTAGGCATGGATATATCCACAATAACCATATCAGGAGTAACCGTTTTCAATAGGTTAATGAGTTCAAGCCCATCTCCAGCTTCTCCAACCACATCTAAGCCAGAAGATTCACTGAGGATCCGTTTTAAACCTATTCTAAAGAGAGAATGATCATCTGCTAGAATGATTCGGTAAGAATTCATTTAAGATCTCTCTTTGTCAGAGGTATATTAATCGTTATCTTTGTCCCCTTTCCTACATTGCTACATATATCAAGATCGCCTCGTAACATCCAGACACGTTCTTTCAAACTTCTTAATCCTAATCCCTTCTCAAATAATTTATTCCCGAACAATTCATTTATATCATACCCTTGACCATCATCCTCAACAATAAAAGTAACACTATCCTGAAATCTTTTAATAACAACGGATATGTTATTAGCTTTTGCATGTTTTTCTATATTAGTAATGGATTCCTGAATAATTCTATATATATTAATCTGTTCGCCTTGAGAAAATAAGTTATCAAGGTCCATTATATCATGTATTATATTTATGTTTTTATTATTTCTTTTAAAATTATTAAGCATCCACCTCAAAACAGCTGAAAGCCCTATGTCTTCAAGTATTGATGGACTCAGGTCTCTCGATAGCCGTCTGACATTTTCGAGAACCTGATCAATGTATTGCCTTATGTCTTCACATTCTTCATTAAGGGTTTTCTGGTCTTCTCGAAGGTTTTTACTTATATATCTTATCCTGAGTTTTATAAGAGATAATGCCTGGCCGAGTTCGTCATGCAGTTCTCTCGAAATTCTCCTTCTCTCTTCTTCCTGGCCATTCATCAGTTGCAAAGAGAGTTGGCGGAGTTGTGTTTCTGACTGGCGAAGTTCATTTTCAATTCTTTTAATGTCTGTTATGTCCTGTACAGTCCCAACCATGCGAACAGGCTTCCCATTATTATCAAAAATAACTTCTCCCTGTTCATGGACTATTCTCTCCTTTCTATCCGGTAAAACTATCCTGTGATCAAAAATGTAAGGCTCTTTTTCAAAAAAGGCTTTCTGGACTGCTTTCTGTAATGATTCCCTGTCGTCTGGATGAACAAATTCGAGAAATCTGTCGTAAGTAAGCTCAAACTGATTTGATACAACTCCAAATATTTGGTACATCTCATCCGACCAATACATCTCATTAGTTTTTATATCCCAACCCCAATTTCCAATATGTGCAATCCTTTGTGCTTCCGATAGTCTTGCTTTACTTTCACGAAGCGCTTCTTCAGTATCGAACCTAAAGATAGCCTCTCCAATCACGCTCGACATAATTTCTAAAAATTCTATTACATTTCCAAGCAATATTCCTGCTCTTTCATCCGCCAGATGGATAAGTCCTATCGTCTTATTTCTATGACGAATCGGGACAAGAGCAATAGATAAGAAACCTGCTCGTATACAGTTTCCTCTAAAACGTGTTAACTCTTTTTCCTTGAGACTACTTACAAATTCCTTTGAATTATTTATCCGGAAAGAACCATTTGGTGTAACAAATAACTTGTCCTGTGATTCGAATTGACCAGTAAAAGCTCTGACACATGCGCATACATCCTTATCGAGTGACAACCTTTTTTCAAGTCTTATGAACTCTGGAGTAAAGCCGATATAAGCCTCATAGAAGATATCACGCTTATCTATTATCCTTATACCTACACAACGGCAATCGCACCAACTATGAATAAACTGCACTACCGAATCAAGATATTCCTTCCTTGATTGCTTTTTTGCAAATAATTCGAGAAGGCCGGTGATTAATTTGTTCCTAAATTCAGCCTCCTTTTTTTCCGTAACATCACGAACGATTATCTGGATATTGCCTTCTTCAAACATCTTTGCGCTGACTTCCAAATCAACGATTGAGCCGTCTTTCCTGAATATCTTTCTTTCTCCCCGTACCGACTCCCCCGAAAGCAGGCGTTCAATTGGCAACGGTCTTGATATCAAGTCATCAAAAGGAATCAGGTTTTTAATGTTCATGCCTAAAAGTTCCTCCATGCTGTATCCAGACAACTCGCAAAAAACAGGGTTGACGAGTAATATATTCAACCAATTATCGAGAACAACTATTCCATCTGCTGCATGCTCAATCAAAGAACGATATTTTTCTTCGCTCTTTAAAAGCGCAATCTCCGCTTCTTTGCGCTTTGTGACATCGTTTAGTGAAAAAACAAGAAAAGCAACTTCATTATGTTTGTTTAGTATTGGTGTTAAGGTCCAGTCCCAGTACGTCATTCCCCTTTCTGGATGGTCAGGGAAAGAGAATGGCTTTGCAATAGCCTGGTATGGGATTTTTGTCTCTACCACCCTTCTAAAAATTGCTTCATTTTCTTTATCGGGATAAAGCTCAAAGTGGTTACGTCCATGAAAATCTGATATTTCACGTTGACAGGCAATAGCATAGGCCTCATTAACCCTGATAAAGTTGAAATTCTTATCTAAAAATACAAGAGGAGTAATAGAATAATTAAAGAATGCCTCGAATTCCATATAACTTTTGTTGAGTTCTTCTGTACGTTTCTCAACCATCGTCTCTAAACGCTTTGTATATCTATTTAATTCCTCCTCAAGCTTTTTACGATCGCTTATATCTCGCAGAATAAGTTGGGTTGCTGTTTTACCCATATAGGTAATTGGTGTTGACATTGCTTCAACATGTACAGATTTACCGTCGAGCCGTAGAATTTTCAACTCCCTCAAAGGCATTTGAATTCTGTTTACATAGCTTTTATGTATTCTTTCATTAACAATATCGCTATAGTAAGGATGGACTAACTCTAATACAGGTTTTCCTATTATTTCATCTGGCTTTGTAGCGCCGAAAAGCTTTAGGCCAGAAGTATTTATATATATATATTTTCCTTCTGCGTGAACAGCTATAGCATCAGGTGAAAGCTCTACAAGTGACCTATATCGTTCTTCACTATCTCTAAGCGCCTCTTCTACTCGCTTTTGAGTAAGGGCAATTGCAGAAAGTTTTGCGAAAGCAGATGCAATACGGGCATCGTGCTCATCAAAATCTCCACACTTATTTGAAAGGCCCAATAAACCAATTGCCTTACCATCAATCACCATAGGTGCAAAAAGGACGTTTTTCATTATGACGTGGCCATCGGGCATGTACTGCATCCATTCACTTTCTGAAAAACTGTTATCATATACAGCTTTCATCTTACGATATGCTTCAGCTCGTAAACCACGTATTGGCATCGGTAGAGAAGGATCAACATTGCAGGGAAGTCCGCCTGAATCTAAAAATACAACTTCATTATTAAGCCCGTCTTTACTTAAAATCGAAATATATCCTGACTGAGCCCTGATAAGCTTTTTACAGGAATCGAATATAGAGCGTGCAACTCCATCAAAATCATGATATTGCAACACCGAACGTGCGCAATCAATGATGGCTGAAACTTCCATCTCACGCAACTTTAATTCCTGAAGAGCTTCAATTATCAATTCATCAGGCAATTTGCAGACTTTAATGCTTTCAAGCATATCTGAAAGTGCTTTCTCAGATCTTACTAATTTTTTTACAGTAAACTTTCGAATATCAGCTCCTGAATTTTTGTTATTTTTAATTTTTATACTAGCAAATTGTTCAATAAAATCCTTCTTCTTATATCGACGTTTTACTTCAATTTTTTTTTGTGGGGATTTCTTGGTAAATGTTACATTTTTTTTCTTTTTCATTTAAATTGCTCCCATATTATATCTATAATTTTTTATATTAATATAAATATTTTTCATTTTTCTGTTTTTTTATTTTTAGTCTCCCCTTGCCAAGCATTATTAGGGTTAATTGAATTCAAAAAAGTTTAATTTTTTATCTGCTTCATATGTAAATATGATTTTATTTAATCATTTGCTATAATATAAATTATATGATTATTATCTTAACCCTAAAGATTGAATAAAAAGGCTCTTAATGGAATTTTTACATACTGCTCAAAATACAAGCCATCTAAAAAAAACAAAAATAAAGTGTTGGAAATTTTTTCATTGTGATAAAAAAGAATGTCCTGCTTTCGAATCTCTAAACCTTAATTGCTGGCTTTTTACAGGCACACATTGCCGAAATGAAATCCAGGGGAAATTTATCGATAAGGTTGAAATGTGTCTTGAATGTGAGGTCTTTTTAAGAAATATGGATGCTGATGCAATGAATGAGACCTGCAAAGTCTTCAAGCAACAATTAATAGAATACCGAAAAATTGTTGATCATAGAGATAAAGAATTAGAGAATATGAGTTTAGAACTGGCGATTGCTCTCTCTGAAGTCTTTGAAGCTTTAAAAAAGATTTCTTCAGGAGACCCAAGGGTGAGGATTCCGGAAAAATCTGATATTGAACTAATAACTAAGTTAAAACATATGATAAATCTGACAGCAGAAAATATCGGAGAGATTGTTGACCAATCTCATGAAATTGCGATAAGTATAGCAGAGCATTTTGACGTGCTTCATAGAGTATCAAAAGGTGATTTAAAAGCAAGAGTTAACAGCAGTTCAGAAATCGAGCTTTTAGAATCTCTTAAGAAGGTCACAAACGACACGATCAAGAGCATATCCAGAGAGATTTCAGAGCGCAAATCAGCAGAAATAGCCCTACGGAAACTTGAAGCGTTGAAATCTTCGATATTAAGTGCTATTTCTCATCCTGTACTTGGTTTAGAGGAACGCAAAATCTTCTTTGCCAATCAGGCAGTAAAAAAAGTTTTTGGTTGGACACCAGGGGAATTGATAGGCAAGAGCGCAAGAATTCTATACAGAAACGATGAAGAATACGATAAAATGGGCAGGCTATTCTACCCTGCCATTGAGAAACGAAAACATTATACAATAGAATTTCCTTATCGCTGTAAAGACGGCAGGGACATTTTTTGTTTGGTCAGTGGTTCTGTGATTGGTAAAAAATTGAAGAGGAAGCGCGTTGTTGCGGTTTATGAGGATATTACTGAACGAAAAAAGGCAGAAGAAGAATTAAAAATTTCAAGGGAACAGCTACGTTATCTATCTGCTTATTTACAATCAGCAATCGAAGAAGAAAGAATGCAAATTGCACGGGATATTCATGATGAACTCGGTCAGTTGTTAACAGCTCTAAAGATGGATTTGTTCTGGTTAAATAATAATTTTCAAAAAAATAAAAATAAGAAACTAATTTTCTTGAAAATGAAATCAATGGCTGTATTAATTGATAACGCTGTAAAAACAGTACAAAAAAAGTCAGCTGAATTGAGACCTGGTATGCTGGATGACCTCGGGCTTACAGCTGCAATAGAATGGAACGCTCAGGAATTTTCTGAAAGGACAGGTATTAAATGTGAACTCAACATGGATTTTTCAGATGATATTAAGTTGGATAAAAATATTTCAATAGCTATTTA
This sequence comes from Nitrospirota bacterium, assembly GCA_013388455.1. NCBI lineage: Bacteria > Pseudomonadati > Nitrospirota > Nitrospirota bacterium. The sequence continues at coordinate 5,674 of JACAFF010000044.1, read as the reverse complement.
CCGTATTTTCCAGGAGGCGCTCACCAATGTATTTCGACATGCCAACGCAACCAGTGTAGAAATAAATCTGAATAAGAAAACAGATAATATTATTCTCGAGATAAAAGACAATGGTATAGGAATAACACAAAATCAAATAATAAATGCCAGATCGTATGGCCTTACAGGGATCCGGGAACGTGCCCATCTTTTTGGAGGCAAAGTCAAAATTGTTGGGATTCCTAATAAAGGAACAAGAATAACAGTTAGTATTCCATATAAAAGCAACCCGAATTTCTTCGAAAAATAATCCTTAATACATAATCATTTAGAACTCTGCTTCTTATCATCAGTTACGTAGTTTTACTGATACATCAATAAGTATTTCTTCTCAAACAAAATGAGTAATTTACCCAACATATAAATACGTATTTCCCCGAATTTATTCCGAATTAATCTCTTGTTAATCTTAAAACAAACAAAGAAAAAATAATCTTAACAGGGGAAAGGGCCAAATAAATTGCATTATTAAAAAATTAATTGAATGCAAAATTGCAATACAACTAAGAGGGAGGATATTATTTATGAAAAATAGATTTTTTATATTTAAAAAAGAATTACTATTTCTTTCTTTTTCAGTATTTCTATTGCTTCTGTTTTGCCTCTTCTCATCAGGTTCTGAAGCATTTACTTTACAAGTCAAAGGCGTTAATAAGGATGGCACTTACACAAATGTTATAGGTTATAGATGGCTTGTAGAAGAAGATGCTACACATCACGTTATTCCAGGGGACCCTTCAACAAATTGGGCTATAGACTTTCATAAGAGTTATATGCCTGTTGTTGCTGAGGGACATGGAACAGGCATAACAACAATAACCATTCCTGATACATCTAAACATTATTATGTTTCTGTTCTTCCTGATCGGGTACCTCCGCCTGGAACAAGCTATACCATTGGAGGAGCTGCGGTTTCCCCTGGACAAACTGCTGTTACGGTTTATGTAAATGCACTTCCACTTCCGACTGCGCAGATAACAATTTTTGTCTTTGAGGATAATCAGCCTATAAACAATGCACCGGATCTTCCAGCAGAGCATGGGCTTCAAGGTTTCAGCATTATACTCGAGGATGCAGGCGGGAGATATGGTATTTCAGCAGGGCAACAGATGATGGATGCCTTCGGTAATCCACTGGGGACAGAATATGATGCTGCGGGCAATCCAATATCTATGGGCACCGGCATAATACTGACAGACGCAAACGGGATGGCAATTATTAAGTATCTCGCACCTGGTAAATATGGTATTAGAGCTATTCCTCCTGTTGGCCAGAAATGGATTCAAACATCGACTATTGAAGGAACAAAAACAATAGACGCCTGGATTAAGGCGAATGAACCACCTTATTTTGCTGAATTTGGTCCACCTGGTCCTCATGTATCTATTGGATTTATACAGCCTTTAAACGACACTACAGCACTTACTGGTGGAACTACCCTCAGTGGACAGGTTGTAAATCTGCATTTATCCCGTCCTCCTGATTATACATTTCATGCAGGTGGCCTTTTTGCACATACAACACCTTGGGTTGGTTTAAACCTTGGAGCAGCAGGTACCGGTAGAGGCATTTATGCTCAGAGGTGCAATCCAGATGGCACATTTCAAATTCCGAATGTTCCTCCGGGTGATTATCAGCTTGTAGTCTGGGACGATAATTTGGATTTGATTTTCGCTTTTTATACGGTTACAGTAAATCCAGACGGCTCGTGTAATACTCAAACAGGTAGTTGTAACTTCGGGGAAATACCTGTTTTTCAATGGTTCACAAGACTTGAGCATTGGGTTTTCAATGATAGTAATGCTGATGGATTCTGGGATATGGATGCAGGTGAAATGGGAATCCCGGAACAGAATATAAATCTGCGATGGAGGGATGGCACAATATATCAAGCTTTTCCTACTGATGGAGAAGGCTTTGTCCCATTCGATCAGGTATTTCCTTTTTTTAGCTGGCTCGTAGCAGAGGTAGATTTTGCCAGATTCAAAGCTACTGGTGTTACAGTTGTTGTGGATGCAGGAGGATCAATTAATACTGCTGATCCATGGACATTCAGCGGTATTTTGAATCCACAGGATCAGGATGGCATGTGGGGTTCTCCGATTTTGCCATATAGAACTGAAATAGGTCCTATTCTTACTCAAGCATTTCAGGGATTCCTCGGACAAACGAGTGTAATGATGTGGGGTAAAAAGGCTTATGACCCCGATGAAAACGGTGGAATTTCTGGCATCGTCTATTATTCAACAACAAGGGCTGAAGACAGACCTGAATATGGGGTTGCAGAAGTATGGGAACCAGGAATTCCAGATGTTACAGTTAATCTTTATGACTCAAGTGGGACAATGTTATTAAATACAACAACAACAGATAGCTGGGATAAAAATTTGCCTTCAGATTGTCCGGGTGATCCCACAAATCCATTCTATTTTGGCGGTAAATGCTTTGATGGAATAGCAAATTGGAATCAAGTAAGACCTGGAATATTTGATGGAGGGTATGCCTTCTTAACATATTTTGTGGATGGTACTGGTTCTCCTGTTCCTTATGGTACTCCAGGTGCCCTTGAAGTACCTCTACCTCAAGGGCAATATATTGTTGAAGTAGTTCCACCACCTGGTTATAAGATTGTTAGATCACAGGACAAAAATGTCGATTTCGGCGATGACTATACAATAAGCCCGTTTGCTCTTCCATATCCATGTGTCGGTAGCACTTATGTGGTACCACCAGAATTAAGCCTGTTCCCGGGGATACCTGCTCCATTAGCTGGAGAAACAATGAATTTATGTAATAGAAAACTCATAAACCTAAATAACGGAAAAAATGCGGCAGCAGATTTCTTTCTTTTCACTGAGGTTCCTATATCAGGACATATCGTTGGTTTTATTCTCGATGATACTTCAAACGAATTCGATCCAACTTCTCCTCAATTCGGTGAAAAATATGCACCTCCATGGATTCCAGTTTCTATACGAGATTGGACAGGTAGAGAGCTATCACGTGTATATTCCGATCAATACGGAAGATATAATGCATTAGTTCCATCAACTTACACAGATAATCTTCCACAGCCAAGCGGCATATCCCCCAACATGATCACAGTTTGTCTTAATTCGCCAACCATGCCAGATCCTTTAAATCCTGAACTGTATCTACCTGACCCACATTTTAATCCTCAATACAGTCAATTTTGTTATACATTTCAGTATATGCCCGGCACTACAACATATCTTGATACCCCAGTTATTCCTGTTGCTGCTTTCGCTGGTCCTGACCAATTTCCACTCGACTGCGAGTTTCCTGATGGAACACCAGTAATTAACAGGGTGACGAATACTGCAAACCAGGGACCTTATGTCTCATCTACAGGGCAACAGATTGTTATCATATCAGAGGGAGATGCAACACCAGTTACCAACCCAGCATATTGTCCCGGACCTCCCATCACTTCCACATGTCCTGTGATTGATACTAATAAGACAGTGCCCCGCGATTACAGTTTTGGGAGCATTCAAGGTACGGTAACCATCGGAGGGGTACCTTTAACTATAAACAGTTGGACTACTTCACCTTCTGTAAACGGCAATTATACAAGAGTTATAGCGACTGTGCCGGCAGGAGTAACAACAGGCCAGTTAATGGTTCAACGTGGAGATAATTCAAAAACTACTGTAACCGGTATTACATTGACTGTTGGCGGTCCAGCACCAATTCAGGTAGGTCCGACTAATTCAATCCAGGATGCGATAAATGCTGCAGCGCCAGGAAGTCTGATAAATGTTCAGGGATTGCATGAAGAACTTGTAATTATTTGGAAACCTGTAAAACTTCAGGGCTGGGGAACGGGGATCTCTATAATTAATGCAGTAAAAACCCCTGCTGAGAAATTACAGGAATGGAGAACAAATGTCCAGACCCTTATCAATGCTGGAGCGGTTGATCTTCTCCCTGCACAGGAAAATATTCCAGGCGGCTTAGAACCAGCTCTTCTTTTCAATGAAGAAGGCCCTGCCATTATCGTACTTTCGTCCAATACAATTCCATCTCGATTTTTTGGATTAGGCGGCGATGGAAGGCCAAATGCAAGGATAGATGGCTTTATGATTACCGGAGCTGATCATGCTGGCGGCATTATGGTAAATGGATATGCTCATTATCTCGAAATCGGGAACAACCGCATAATTAATAACAATGGTTTTTATGGAGGTGGAATACGTATCGGGCATCCTGTTCTTATAGAAGAAACCCCCGATGGGCTAATTTACCAGAACAGCTTTAATGACAACATCAATATGCACAATAATCATATTCTTCAGAATAGTGGTCTTGATGGAGTTGGTGGAGGAATTTCAATTCATACAGGTGCAGATTCCTACCAGGTCAACGAGAACTACATATGTGGAAACTTCACCCTCGGAGATGGCGGTGGAATAGGTCATCTTGGATTAAGCCACAATGGAATGATTAAATATAATACCATCATATTTAATGAATCCTTTAATCAAGGAGTAACTGTATCAGGTGGTGGTGTATTTATCGGTGGTGGTTCTCCATTAGGTGGTCCCGGAAGTCTTACAGAGGGTTCTGGTTCGGTCAAAATAATTTCTAATCTGATACAGGAAAATTCTGCGAGTGCAGGAGACGGAGGAGGAATCAGGTTAAACCGTATTAATGGTCAGGAAGTGCAAATTAACCCGGATCCGAATAACTGGTATTCAATTGACATATTTAATAATATAATAGCCAATAATGTTGCTGGCCTTGCAGGCGCAGGTATCTCTATGCAAGATGCTGCAAGGGTAAACATAATTCATAACACCATAACGAAAAACGATAGTACTGGGACTGCCGGTGAAGCCTTTAGCCCAGGAAGCCCTAATCAGTCAAATCCTCAACCCTCAGGAATTATATCACGCGCACACAGTGCAGAGCTAAAGCTAAGCACCGGTCAGGATTTCTCTGAACCACAGCTGACTAACAATATTATCTGGCAGAACAGGTCTTTTTATTTCTTCGGGGATACTAATGCAGTTCCACCAGTTTACCAGTTGTTGCTGGATACACCAGTATATCGGGATATCGAAGTGATGGGGACTACTGTCCCAGAAATGATGGACCCCCAATATTGCATACTAACCGATGCTACTGGTTATAGCGCGACAAATATTCAAGCTGACCCTATGTTTGTCCATGAATATTTTAATGGAGACAGGGGTATTTCTATAGTAAATCCAGAGATTACAACAGCAATACAGGCACCACCAGCATTCGATGAAGGCGGGAATTTTATCAGGGTGCGATTTGGACCTCTCACACTTACACGGCTGGATACCGGACAACTCTATGGAGACTATCATACCCAGAGTAGTTCACCAGCAATAAATAGCGGTATTGATGTAACAGGGACATATACTGATCTTGCAATTGACTATGATAAAGACACACGGCCGGACGGTGGGGGTATTGACATTGGAGCAGATGAGTACCATACAAGTACTCCTGTTTTATCAATAACAATCATATCCCCGGCTGGAGGAGAGACATGGGAAGCTGGCACAACTCATCAGGTAACATGGACATATACAGGAGACCCGGGACCGTCTGTTAATATAGAGCTTCTCAGGGAAGGTTC
>JACAFF010000043.1 GCA_013388455.1 Nitrospirota bacterium | reverse complement strand
GGACGTGCGGCATCAAAAATCCAGTGCGGAACAACCGCAGCTCCACCTGCTGCCATAAGCACAATCATCGTTTCCCCAATAATTGTTCCAATTCCTAAGATTACAGCGACACTTAATCCAGATACAGAGGCTGGTATAACAACTCTCCAGATTGTATTCCATTTATCAGCGCCCAGAGAATATGAAGCTTCTCTATACGTTCTTGGAACAGCTGTTAAGGCATCTTCTGCTATACTTGCTATAACAGGGATTGCCCTGACTGTCAGCATTAATGATGCGGTTGTAATATTAAGACCCGATGCTATAAACATTTTGTCATAACAAAAATCTGCAAGAGTTGTTGAAATAAACGGCAGATTTGTGCTTTTTAGAATTTCAGGCAAGGCTTCAGAAAGAATTGGAGAAAGCCAGTTTGACAGTATTGGCGCTATTATAACCATGCCGAAAAAACCAAGCACAACAGACGGAAAACTTGCAAGCATTTCTATTAATGGCTTTAAAAATTCTTTAACCCTATGATTTGCTACTTCAGCAATATATACAGCAGTGCCTAAACCTAATGGGATTGCCATAAAAGAAGTGAGTAATGTTACAGCAAGTGTTCCCATAATTAGTGGGAACATTCCAAAACTCGGTGGATCATAAGTTGGGTACCATTGTAAACCAAAAATTAAATGGGTTACTCCTTCTTTATAGAAGATGTAAAAAGCCTCTTTGAAAAGGAAAAATCCAATAAATAAAAGAATAAGAACTGATAACAGTCCAATTGAACTTATTATAATTTCTACTATTCTTTCTTTTCTTTGCCATTTCATAAAAAATAAAAATACTTGTTTCAGGTTAACCCAAAAAGTGCAGATAACAAAAATAAATTTGTTTTTGCCATCTGCATCTTTATTTAATATTTTATTATATTTTTGGGTTAATAGATGTAAATTTAGAACAATCCATTATTTGTAATCAATTTCTATATAACACTATATTGTTACAACTAATTGTTACAATAATGTTACACTACAGTTAATTTTGTATTACATGCTCAGAATTGCAGGTAATTCGTGAATTACACCTGCAATTATTTTTTGATTAATAATCTTTAATTCGTTTAATATCTGCCTGTCATACACTGTTTCTAATTGCACTTTGCCACTTTAAATCATAGCAATAGCTTTTTCATTACATCTCATATTTCTTCCCTATAAATTCATGTATTGATTTATTTTCTTTCAATGTCTTCATAAATTTCCTTAAACTGTTCTAATGCTGCCTCAAGATTTTCCGCGAGATCTCTTGCAAGTTCGTCAGGCTCGGGAAGATTTTCTGAATCTTCAAGGCTTTTATCTTTTAACCAGAAGATATCAAGGTTTACCTTATCCCTTTGCACAATTTCATCATACATAAAAGAACGCCATCTCCCTTCGGGATTTTTTTCACTCCATGTAGGCTTTCTCTTAAATCTATTTTCAGGGTTATAACATTCAACAAATTCTTTTAAATCTTCATAGCGAAGGGGATTTGTTTTTAATGTGAAGTTTATATTGGTTCTGAGGTCATAAAACCATACTTCTTTTGTCCATGGTTTTTCACTTGCTGGTTTACGGTCGAAGAAAAGAACATTGGCTTTAACACCTTGAGCATAAAATATTCCTGTTGGAAGTCTTAAGATAGTGTGAAGGTCACACTCGGCAAGCAATTTTCTTCTTACAACTTCACCTGCACCACCTTCAAATAAAACATTATCAGGAACTACAATTCCCACCTTGCCATTTATTTTTGCCAGAGATTTGACATGTTGCAAGAAATTGAGTTGCTTGTTGGAAGTGGTTGTCCAGAAATCAGGTCTTTCGTATACGAGCGATTCTTTTTCCGTCTTTCCCTCACCATTAACAATGGTGATACTACTCTTTTTGCCAAATGGAGGATTGGTAAGGATTATGTCGTAATTTTCCTTTGGTTCTGAAACCAGCGAATCGCCAACTTCGATAGGACTTTCCTGACCGCTGGACAGGCTGGCTTCTCCTCCAATGCCATGTAAATAAAGATTCATTACACACAAGCGGGCAACGCCATCTACCAGCTCTTTCCCAAAAACGGTTTTGTATTTAAGGAATTTCTTTTGCTCTTTATCCAGATTGTAATTGTGTGAAATATAATCATAAGCAGCCAGAAGGAAACCGCCGGTTCCACAGGCAGGGTCATAAATGGTTTCGCCAGGTTTTGGTTGAATTACCTCAACCATAGCTTTTATCAACGGGCGAGGTGTAAAGTATTGACCTGCTCCGCTCTTTGTGTCTTCTGCGTTCTTTTGCAACAAGCCTTCATAAATTTCACCTTTTACGTCGATGTCCATTCCCATCCAGGTCTCTCCATCGATGAGATCGATTAATCTTCTAAGTTTTGCCGGGTCTTGAATTTTGTTCTGTGATTTTCTAAAAATGACACCCAGCATGCCTTTTTCTTTCCCAAGAGACTCAAGAATATGCCGATATTGAACTTCCAATTCATCCCCATCCTTATCAAGAAGACTTTGCCAATCCACTCCCTTTGGAATGATGGACGGTTTATTAAAAGGAGGTTTTGTTTGCTCATCTGCCATTTTGAGAAACAAGAGATAGGTCAACTGCTCCACATAATCACCATAACTTACACCATCATCGCGTAAGACATTGCAATAATTCCACACTCTTTGAACAATTGCAGGTGCCTCGTTTGGCATTTTATCTGCCTCCTTTCTTTTTTACTTTTTTCTCACTTTCTCGTTTTGCCTTTCCCTCCTTTATCCTTTCCAGCAACTCTTCTGCTGGCTCGTCGTTTGGATCCTGAGGAACAAGTTTTCCTTCAAATGCCCTTTTAAGGATGCTCTGGCGCAACTGTTCTGCTTCTTTCAAACTATTATCAATCGCCTTCTCCATCTCATCAAGCACAGAAAACCGCCGCTCAATTTCTTCCACAATTTGCTGCTGTTCGGGGAGAGGAGGGAGAGGAAGAATGATTTTAGATAAAATTTGTGAATTAACGTTTGGTTGACCTATCCCTAATTGGTTTGAAAGAATTTGTTTCCAATATTCGTAAGATTGAAAAAAATTATAAACGTATTCTTCGAAAACCTTTTTAGAAAGAACTATACGTATTAAATATGAAGCAAAAATCGATTTGGGTATTTTTCCCTTAATAAGAAAGCTCTTGCCAACCGTTGCGCCAGTTCTTGCAAAGACCAAATCACCTTCATTTAAAAGGTATTTTTTTTCTTCATTTGATTCTATAACGCAATATGGAACATTATTCCAGTCTACATTATTATCCTGAATATCGGTAATTCTTAACATTTTTGGGCCAATAGGTTCATTAATTGCTTTTGCTGTATAACCATATTGTATATCATTAGTAATCTCCCCCAATCTCACCCACACCCAGCCTTCTGGTAATTCAGGCAATTCTGTGGTATCAACTGGCGGGAGCTCCTTATACTTTTTCCCGAGTTTCTTCTTTCCTGCCTGTGCCGTGCTCGGCACGGCAGACAGGCGCTCTTCTTTTATCTTTTCGAGTAAGACCGAGGCGGGTTCATATTCGGGCAATTCGTGTACGGGCTCATGTATGGGCTGATGTATTGGCTCGTGCATCGGCTCATGTAAGGGCAATTCATGAATTGCCCTTACGGCCCT
>JACAFF010000042.1 GCA_013388455.1 Nitrospirota bacterium | reverse complement strand
TGAGTCTTTTTGAGAAGACAGATGTATTTGCAATCCATAAATATCAGATCAGCGCCACCTTCAATGGCCTCTTTTAGCCCATCTCCATTTCTTCGGCTATTGCCATTGAGGATTTTAAGGTTTTTCGGGATACATCTTTTAATCCTCTTAGAAAGAAGACTATTCGTTATGGCTAAAAAAACATTATGCATGAAATTAATAGGTCTCCATAGATTAAATGTTTTTTAAAATAAGTTTATATTTAAAACGCATAATTTTAGCTTTTATTCAATAAAAGAGACATTACCTCTGCTCGTCTGCTGATACCAAGCTTCTTATAAGATTTATAGATATGTGTTTTTACGGTCTTTTCGCTGATGAAAAGTTTTTCTGCGATGGATTTATTACTGAATCCGTTTAACATCAAATTCAGGACTTCACGTTCTCTCTTCGAGAGACCGTTCAATAGATCCAGATTATAATTTTTCCTTCTTACATGTTTAGAAAATTCATCAAATACTACGGAAATAGACTCTCTATTTACCCAAACTTCACCTTTCTGGACTGCTTTAATAGCCTTTTCCAGTAACTGAGGTGATGTGTCGGGGTTTATAAAACCGCAAAAAAAAGAATAATGAATATAATGTAAAATCTTATCTCTTGTTGAATAACCAACTACAAGAATCTTGATATTAGATGGAATATTTTCATGAAGGAATTCATCATCAATTATAATAATATCAGGATGCCACATTAATGCATCTGATAGTTTTTCATATGATTGTAAAAAGGCATTTTTAAAAGATTGAATTTTATCTTTATCGATTTTTTTTGAGATTATTGCAACTTTTATCATTACAATTTATTATCTTATAATTCCACCCTCAAGGTTTTGAATTTTATATAATTTTAAACAAAATAAATTATAATATTTCTTTAAAATATGCAATAGTTTTTCCCAAGCCTTCTTCAAGGCTTGTTGTAGGTTCCCAGTTTAATATTTTTTTAGCTAATGATATATCTGGTTGCCTGCGTTTCGGGTCGTCATGAGGAAGTGGTTTAAAAACAATATCAGACTTTGATTTTGTCAGTTTAATAATCTTTCTGGCAAGTTCAATGATAGGAATTTCTGAAGAATTCCCCAGATTAACAGGACCGGTGAAATTATCAGGGCTTTCCATGATTTTAATAAAACCATCTATCATATCATCAACGTAGCAAAAACTTCTTGTCTGACTTCCATCTCCATAAATTGTTATATCTTCACCTTTCAATGCCTGGATAATAAAGTTGCTTATAACACGACCATCCCGAGGATGCATCCGGGGACCGTAAGTATTGAAGATACGGGCAACCTTTATCCTGAGTTTATGTTGACGGTAGTAATCAAAAAAAAGTGTTTCTGCACAGCGTTTACCCTCATCATAACAGGATCTAACACCTATGGGATTTACATTGCCCCAGTAATCTTCATGCTGCGGATGAATAGTTGGGTCTCCATATACTTCAGAAGTGGATGCCTGAAAAATTTTTGCTTTTAATCTTTTAGCCAATCCAAGCATATTTATTGCACCATGCACAGCGGTCTTTATAGTCTGTACTGGATCATGCTGATAGTGGATAGGTGAAGCAGGACAGGCTAAGTTATATATTTCATCCACTTCAACATAAAGAGGAAAGCAAATATCATGACGTAGAATTTCGAAATTTGGGTGGGATAACAAATGTGCTATATTAGAACGTCTGCTTGTATAAAAATTGTCGACACATAGAACTTCAAAATTATCCTTAAGAAGTCTTTCGCATAGATGAGAGCCTAAAAACCCTGCGCCTCCAGTGACTAAAATTCTTTTCAAAGAATAACGCTTATGCTTCATAACGCATTTACCTCTGTTTTTAAATTAGTGGTTTGCCATCAAAAAATTCATATTTTATACCCATTAATTTCAATACTGTAGGTGAAACATCCATAATATGAATTTTGCTGTCATTGATGGTTCTGTTTATAAAGAATGTTGCATTATCCTGTGTATGAGCACCTGTAAAAATACTCCTTCCGAAAAGGCTTGATTTATTTAGAGTTCCTTTAAGATCATAACCATGGTTCCCTACTACAACGAGGTCTGGTGCTCTATCTGTATATGTTCCTTTATATATCTCTTCTTTTGTATATATATTCCTGATAACCTTACTGCCATTAATCTCTAATGCAAGCAATTCTTCTTTAATTTTCATCCTGAGTTTTTCATATTCAGAACCACTTTCGACAATGCCACGTGGAAATTTTCCTTTAAGATTAATATAAATTCTAGCAGGATCGAGTGCGAATGCTTTTGTATTGGAATCAATCTGTTCAAGTGAATCCGGAGGAGCTTTTGTAAAATTTAGATATCCTTTATCACAAAGCCAGTAATTTATATAGACTTCTTGTTTTATGGAAGTAAAACCATGATCAGATATTATCATGAATGGGATATCATTGCAGACTGAAGCAATTTCTCCAATTAGCGAATCAACCTTTCTATAGAAGTCAATAAAAAAATTATGAAACTTATGCTCTTTGTTTTCATATGCATCCCACATGAAGTGGTGAAGCCTATCAGTTTCTGTAATAGTTCCGACAAATAGATCCCATTCTTCATTCTTCAGGAAATGAAGAATAGCCTCTGTCCTTTTTGAAAAAGTTACAAGCACATCTTCACAAAATGTTTCGAGAGATTGTTTCGCTTTTTGTGCATCAACATCCATTTTATAATTTATAGAATTCAGATATTCATAAGCCGATTCAGGATAGGTAGCTTTCTTAAGGTCTATAGCAACAAATCCTGCTGTTAGAATTCCATTAAGGGGTCGGGCAGGATATGTAGAAGGAACATTGAGGACAATACACTTATTCTCATGTTCGGTCAGAATATCCCATAAAGTGGGTGAAGTAATATTGTGAGAATTAGGGAAAAAAAGTTCATAGGTGCCTGGCTTTAAATCCATAAATCCATAAATACTATGTTTTCCAGGGTTTACACCGGTCATGAAGGTTGTCCATGAAGTAGAAGAAACTTCAGGGATTGAGGCAAACATCGGGGATAGAGTACCAGTGCTTGTAAGTGAGGATAGATTAGGCATGTCGCCTGCTTGAATTAAATCCCTCAGCAGACTGCAGGGTGTTCCATCGATTCCCAATATTACAACTTTCTTTTTTTTACCTTTTTTCAGAAAATCGAACATTACATATAACCTAAATCCCTTAATTTTTCCATTACGAGTTCTTTGTCCTGTCCTCTACCACTTCTTTCTGTAGTATGTTCCAGATCCTGCTGCCATGCTGGAATATCTGAATTTTTATAAGTTGTGCTTTTAGCACCGAGTGAACGGTAACCCTGTGAATAAAGAATACAGTATGGAATTTTATATTTATGTATAGCAGTCCATATATCTCTTTCCTTAAAATGTAGAATCGGATGGATACGATAATGATCTGGATTTGTTCGCGGGCTAAAATATTCCTCATTTTTTCTCGCTTCCTGTTCATCCCATCGGATAGCTGTTGCCAAAGCTGCAATCTTATATTCTTGAATAAACGTCTTCATCGGGACTGTTTTCATCAGGTGATTGCCGATATATGATTCTGGCTCAAAAGTGAATTCATCCTCGTTGAAATTTAGATTTCTGAGTTCCTGTCTGTTCGATTCGTTAAGGTCTTTTACTTTTATAATATCACCTATCTTTTTCACTTTTCCTGCGACATCAGTATTTTTTGCAATGACAATATCAAGATTCCATTGTTTTTTTAAAGTCTCGACAAACTCGAGGATTTCAGTGAAAACATCTCCTTCATCGATAAACATGCATTTAGGAATCTTAATAGAAAGTTCACTGCATACATTTTTGAAAAGCCATAAAAGCATTGTGCTATCCTTGCCTCCTGTAATTGCAAGGGCAATCTTTTCTTGACCAAACCTGCTGATAGCATCATTTATAATTTTTTTTGAAAAATCAATTTTTTCATCAATATTGAGACCTTCTAAATATTTTTGTTCATGGTCATTAATCACAAAATCCCCCTTTAAATAAAAAGATTAAAAATCCACTGGTTCATAACGATTTAATGAATAGGCCCTGAAGAAAGTAACTTTTCGACCTCGTTTTTAATTATAGTAGAAGGGATACCCCCATGTATTTTTAATACACCATTAATCAAAACAACTGGCGTATTTACTGCTCCAAGTCTTAAGAGATCCCTGATATCATCAAATTCTTCTTCACCGTCCATAAAAAGATCGATATATTCAACAAATACCACATAAGGATAAGAATATTTCATCTCCTTAGAGAGGTCCTCTGTTAGAGCTTTATTTGTTACTGCTATTTCAGAGCTATATTCATTATAAAATATATCTTCTTCAGGATTATCAAGAACCTGAATATGAATTCTTTGTAACATAAAGTTATCCTTTTTTCTATAAATTTAATATCATATTATCAATAAGCCTTGTAGAACCTATACGTATAGCTGCTGCCAGTAATACATCTTTTTTAATATTATAAATTTCTTCAAGCGTTACTGGATCATATACACCGATATAATCAATTTTTGTTACAGCAGGTTCTTTCAGTATTTTTTCCTGCATTATTTTTTGAATTTTCCTGCCGTCTATTATACCAGATTTAATAAGGTTTGAAGCTTCCAGAAGGGTTTTATAAATAATTGTTGCTGCTTTTCTTTGTTCAGTATCGAGGTATACATTTCTCGAACTCATGGCAAGACCATCAGTCTCTCTAACGGTAGGACATATGATTATATCAATATCAAGATCGAGGTCTTTAACCATCTGCTTTATAACGACCGTCTGCTGAAAATCTTTTTGACCGAAGTATGCACTTGTAGGTTTTACTATATTGAATAATTTCATTACAACTGTTGCAACACCTCTGAAATGGCCGGGTCTGAATGCTCCGCAGAGTTTTGTCGAAATTTTCTCAACATCAATATAGGTGAGGAAATCCTCTGGATACATTCCAGAGACATCAGGAAGGAAAAGTATATCAATGTTTTCCTTCTGTAGTTTTTTGGTATCTTCTTCGATATCTCTTGGGTATTTTGCATAATCCTCTGAAGGGCCAAACTGTATTGGATTGACAAATATGCTAACCACCGTAATATTATTATCCTGTCTTGCCCTTCTAACAAGACTTAGATGGCCTTCATGAAGTGCGCCCATGGTTGGGACGAAACCTATTGTCTTCCCTTTAAGCAGATGGTTTTTTGAAGTATACTGCATTATTCTGGGTATTCGGATAACTTCCATAGCTATGTTCCCATTAATCGACGTCTTTGATATACCCTATAAAAATAAAGATATTTTTGTCAAATTGGTTTGTGTAGTTCAACAGGAATTTTTAAGACTTTATATGGTAAAATTCAAATCTATGGAAGAATTTGGTATTATTGAAAGCGTTCATGGTAAGACAGCTACAGTGAAAATTCCCAGGAAAACAATGTGTGAGGGATGCAGTTTAGGAACTTGTAAACCTGCGGAACAATCAATGGAAATTGAGGCATTTAATCCTATTGATGCCCAGGTTGGACAAAGAGTAAAAGTTGTTATTAAGCCTTATACTTATCTCAAGGAGTCTTTTATTGTTTATGGTATTCCAGCTCTTTCCCTTGTAATAGGAGCTATTAGTGGAAAAGAAATCTTCAGCAGTTACTTCAGTAATATTGATTCAGATACTTTATCCGCTCTCTTTGGATTTGGTGCATTAATAATATCTTTTTTATTTATAAAAATATGGAGTATTTCATCAGGGAAAAAACAACATAATAAATCTGTCATTGAAAAAGTATTGAATGAGAAAGATTGGATTTAAATTTTATTAAAAAATTAAGGGGGTTTTATGGCAAATTTTGAGGTAGAAAAAATACGTACTGTTGCTGTTGTAGCTCATGGAGGTGCAGGCAAAACTTCTCTTGTAGAAACTATGTTATTTAATGCAGGAGCTATTGATAGACTCGGTCATGTTGAGGATGGAACGACTACAACAGATTTTGAACCCGAGGAAATTTCAAGGAAGATAACCATTTCCTCATCTGTTGCATTTTGTGACTGGAATACCTACCGCATTAATTTTATTGATACTCCTGGCTTTATTAATTTTATAGAAGACACGAGGAGTTGTCTGCGTGTTGTTGATGGAATAGTATTAATTGTGAGTGCTATTTCCGGAGTAAAAGCTGAAACGCAAAAGATATGGAAATACGCTTCTGATTATGAACTTCCGAGACTGATCTTTATAAATAAAATGGATAAAGAAAATGCCAGTTTTTCGAGAGCAGTTGGTGACATAGAAAAGGCTTTTGAGACTGAAGCCATACCGCTTCAGGTTCCATTAGGTTCCGGAGAAAACTTTAAAGGTATTGTTGACCTGATAAAGATGAAGGCTTTTAATTTTAAAAATAGTAAACCTGAAGAAATTGATATTCCATCTGATATTATCCCAGATGTCGAAGCATATAGAAAAAAACTTGTTGAAAAGATTGCAGAATCCGACGATACGCTATTAGAAAAATACCTTGAAGGAGGGGCTCTTTCAGATGATGAGATAATTAAAGGAGTAAAAGAAGGGTCAATTACAAAACGATTTATTCCTGTCACGTGTGGTTCTGCAATAAATAATATTGCTATTGCTAATCTCCTCGATGCGATTATTCTCTGTCTTCCGTCTCCAACAGAAATGTCGCGAATTTCACCGATAAAGGGAAAGAATATAAAGGATGGAAAAGACGTCGAAAAAAAGCCTCTTAAGGATGAATCTTTATCAGCATATGTTTTTAAGACAATAGCAGACCCTTTTGCGGGAAGGCTATCGATCTTCAGGGTTTATTCAGGAGTGCTTAAAGCCGACTCTAATGTTCTTAATGCAACAACAGGTGTAAAGGAAAGGATAGGGCAGGTCTACTATCTTCAGGGGAAAAAGCAAATACCTGCCCAGATTGTGGGACCAGGGGAGATAGGTGTTGTTGCAAAACTTAAAGAAACATATACTGGGGATACCCTATCTGACGAGGCTCATCCAATAGTTTTTGAAAAAGTAAAGTTTTCAGACCCTATTATTTCATATGCGATTGCACCAAAAAGCAAAGGCGATGAAGAGAAGGTAAGTGGTGGACTTCACAAGATTCTTGAAGAAGATCCAACTTTAAGATTTCAGCGTGATGAAGAGACAAAGGAAATGCTTCTTTCAGGAATGGGACAGGTACATCTTGAGGTTACACTTGAACGTTTAAAGAGAAAATTTGGGGTTGAAGTCATTATGAAGACCCCCAAAGTTCCTTATAGAGAAACGATCAAAGTCTCTACTCGTGCCCAGGGAAAATATAAAAAACAATCAGGTGGTAGAGGACAGTACGGAGACTGCTGGATAGAAATAGAACCTATGCCGAGAGGGAGTGGTTATGAGTTTGTAGATAAGATAGTCGGCGGTGTTATACCACAACAATATAGACCTGCAGTTGAAAAAGGAGTAGTTGAAACCATGAGAGAGGGAGTTATTGCAGGCTATCCTATAGTTGATATTAGAGTAACTTTATATGATGGATCATATCATTCAGTAGATTCATCCGAAATGGCATTCAAGATAGCAGGGTCTATGGCATTGAAGAAAGCAATGTTAGATGCCAAGCCAATTCTACTTGAACCTATAATGAAAGTAGAAGTAATCACACCAGATGATACACTGGGAGCAGTTATTGGCGATCTGAATTCAAAAAGGGGAAAAGTTCAGGGTGTTGAACCTCAGGCTGGTGGTAATCAGAAGATTATTGCACTTGTTCCTATGTCTGAGATGCTTGTATACGCAAATCAAATTCATAGTTTGACATCTGGCAGAGGGCTTTATTCAATGGAATTTTCTCATTACGAGGAACTGCCAAGTCATCTGGCACAGAAAATTATTGCTGAACGTGAAGCACAGAAGAAAGAAAGAGCTGAAGAAAAGTAACTTAGAGCAAATATGAAGAAAGACTTTAAAGATACACTTAACCTTCCACAAACAGATTTTCCTATGAAGGCTAATCTTACCCAGAAAGAACCAGAAGTCATAAAATTCTGGGAAGAGCAAATGATATACGAAAAGCTTCAACAGAAGAACATCGGGAACCGTCATTATATTCTTCATGATGGGCCGCCTTATGCAAATGGTCATATTCACATCGGTCATGCACTGAATAAAATACTAAAAGATATTATCGTCAAATATAAATCCATGCAGGGTTTCTATTCTCCTTTTGTTCCTGGATGGGACTGTCATGGTTTACCGATTGAACTTCAAGTTGACAGGAATTTAGGTGAAAAAAAAGATACGCTTGATATTATAGACAAGAGAAAACTGTGTAGAGAATACGCAGAAAAATTTGTAAATATACAAAAAGAGGAGTTCAAACGTCTCGGTGTCTTCGCTGATTGGGAAAATCCTTATTTAACCATGTCTAATTCTTATGAGGCAACGATTGTGGGAGAATTCTGCAAATTTGTAGATGGTGGTTATGTATATAAGGGTAAAAAGCCTGTTCACTGGTGTCCTTCATGTGTTACAGCACTTGCAGAAGCAGAAGTAGAATATAATGAAAAAGAATCACCTTCAATTTTTGTAAAATTTGCACTTGATCAGGATAGTATTGGGGAAATTATTCCTTTACTAAAAGGGAAAAATATATATGTTATCATTTGGACTACTACACCCTGGACACTACCTGCAAACCTTGCACTCGCATTCCATCCTGATTTTGAGTATCTTGTGATTGAGCAGGGAAGTGAATTTTATATAGTTGCCGAGGGCAGATTAAAATCACTCAGAGAAGAACTCAAGTTAAATGGAGATATTATTGCTAAAATTCCCGGAAAGGATTTCGAAGGGATGTATACACTGCATCCATTTATTCAAAGAAAGTCAAAAATAATTCTGGGTCAATTTGTATCACTTGAGGAAGGAACAGGAATTGTTCATATTGCTCCAGGACACGGAGAGGATGACTATGAAATCGGCTTGCAATATGGTCTTGATATTTATGCTCCGGTAAATGATTATGGTAAATTTGATTTCACTGGTAATGAAAAAATATCTTCTTTGGAAGGTAAGCATGTCTTCAAAGCAAATGCAGATATTATCGAAATTTTGAAGAATAAAAATGCTTTGCTTAAAGAAGAAAAAATTACACACTCATATCCCCATTGTTGGCGATGTAAAAAGCCGGTAATTTTCAGAGCAACAGAACAGTGGTTTTTATCTATTACAAAAAATAAACTCAGGGAACATTGTCTTTCAAATATAGAGCATATAACATGGATACCCAGATGGGGTAAAGACAGGATTTATGGAATGATCTCTAACAGGCCTGATTGGTGTTTATCAAGGCAACGGTCTTGGGGAGTGCCGATTACTCTTTTAAAATGCAAAGATTGTGGAGAATTTGTTAAAGATACTGAAATTCTTACAGGTATAGTTAATTTAGTTGAAGCACAGAGTGCTGAAATATGGTTTCTAAAGGAGCCGGCGGAATTAATTCCTGAAGGATATAAATGCAAAAAATGCGGAGGGTCTCTTTTTTCGAAAGAGACAGACATACTCGATGTCTGGTTTGACTCAGGCGTCAGTCATGCTGCTGTTATGGAGAAAGATTTAAGGTTATCGTGGCCAGCAGACCTTTATCTCGAAGGCAGCGATCAGCATAGAGGATGGTTCCAGAGTTCACTCATAGCTTCAGTAGGTACACGCGGAAAAGCACCATACAAAACTGTTCTTACACATGGTTTTGTTGTTGACGGTTCAGGTAAGAAAATGTCTAAGTCTCTTGGGAATGTGATTGCCCCTCAGGAAATTATTAAGACAAACGGTGCTGAGATTTTACGTTTGTGGGTATCTGCTGAAGACTATAGAGATGATATCAGGATTTCAAAAGAAATCATCGACAGACTTACTGAAGCATACAGGAAAATTCGTAATACATGCAGATTTCTCCTTGGCAATCTTAATGACTATGACGGTAAAGATTACAGCCATAATATGCTTGAAATAGACAGATGGGCGATTAGCAGATTGCAGACATTTACAAGAAAGGTTATAGAAGCATATGAAAGATTTAATTTCCATGATGTATTCCATAATATTTACAATTTCTGTGTTATTGATATGAGCTCTTTTTATCTTGATGTATTGAAAGACAGACTCTATACATTTAGATCAGATTCAGCAGAAAGGCTTGCTGCACAATGGGTTCTTTATAATATTCTTTCAACTATGACAAGATTAATGGCACCTATACTATCTTTTACTGCAGAAGAGGTATGGCAGAGCATACTAAAAAAGACAAAAGGATACAAACAAGATATCCCTGAGATTGTGCCATCTGTATTTCTTGCATCATTTCCAGAATTTAATGAAAAATACTATGATGAAAAGCTCGAGAAGATGTGGGATGAATTGTTTATTTTAAGAAATGAAGTAAATAAGGCTCTTGAATTAAAAAGGGCAGAACGTTTTATCGGAAATTCGCTTGAAGCAAAGATTGTCCTCAGTTTATCAGATAAATATAAAGATCTTCTTATGCAGAAGATAGATTTTCTGCCAACATTCTTTATTGTTTCAGCAGTTGAAATATCTGATCAAAGTTTTAAAGATTCTTACAAAAGTGCAGAGATGCCTGGTATCGAGATTCTTGTTGAACGTGCATCAGGGAAAAAATGCCAGCGTTGCTGGAATTGGAGTGAGTCTGTGGGCTCATTCAGCGAAGAACCGGATATATGTGAAAGATGCTATAAGGTTCTCTTTTCATAATGAAAAGATCAACAATCATCATCTTTATAATCTTACTTGTAATTCTTCTGGATCAGGCTAGCAAATATCTTATTATCAGATATGTGGATGTTTTTGATTCAATAGAGATATTACCGTTCCTTCATATTGTTAATGTAAGAAATACAGGTGCTGCTTTTGGAATATTAAAAGACATGAATACCCATTTCTTTATAACTATTTCAATTATTGCCATAATCTTTGTAATCTATCTCCTTAAAAAGAATGCTTATAATTTTGTAGGCCTTTCTCTTATATTTGGTGGAGCTGCAGGCAACCTGATTGATAGAATTTTATATGGTAAGGTTGTAGATTTTATGGACTTTTCGATAGGTACTTTCCATTGGCCTGCATTCAACTTAGCTGACTCTTGTCTAACAATCGGAATCGGGATTATTTTGCTCACCTCTCTTTTTAAAAGGTAAATTACCGAATTTAAAAGACCATTTAAAAATGCTTTTTACTTTAATTGTTTTAGCAAAGAAATTGGATAAGAACCAAAAATTAGACTATAATTAAGAATATCAGGACCCTCTATGTTATGTCATTTAAAATGAGAAAGGAGATTATCAAGGATGAAAAAGTTCCCATTCTTGCACCTTTTCCTGTTTGTTCTCACTCTTTTAACTACACTTACTGTAGGTGCGATGCATGTGGGTGTAGACCTGACAAAAGAACCGGGGAAACTATATAAAGGATTTCCTTTTGCAGGTGCCCTGATAACTATTCTTCTCAGTCATGAATTATCACATTATTTTGCATCAAAAAAGCACAAAGTAAAAGCAACACTTCCGTATTTTATTCCAGCCCCAACGATTATAGGAACATTCGGGGCATTTATAAAAATGAAATCGCCGATTATTTCCAGAAAATCCCTGATAGACATAGGTGCTTCGGGACCTATAGCAGGTTTTATAGTCTCTATTATTGTATCAGTTATAGGGCTCAATATGTCAGAGGTTGTATCAATGGAAAAATATGAAGGAGGATTAAGTCTCGGTGATTCTATGCTTTTTTCAATTTTGGCTAAATTGATAATCGGAATAATCCCCGCCGATTACGATATTATGCTTCATCCTGTTGCCTTTGCAGGGTGGATAGGATTCTTTGTCACTTCTATTAATCTAATACCTATCGGCCAACTTGACGGAGGACATATAGCATATGCACTTCTTGGTGAGAAACACAAACATATTTCAATGCTTCTTGTTCTTGCTATGTTTGCGCTGGGTTTGTTATTATGGGAAGGCTGGGCTTTATGGGCTATATTGATGCTTATCCTGGGGCTCAGACATCCGCCTGTAATATACTGGGAAATTCCATTAGACCATAGAAGA
Organism: Nitrospirota bacterium; assembly: GCA_013388455.1. Taxonomy (NCBI): domain Bacteria; kingdom Pseudomonadati; phylum Nitrospirota; species Nitrospirota bacterium. The sequence goes on along the minus strand of JACAFF010000042.1, from coordinate 35,554 downwards.
AGATTTGTTGGATGGCTTTCACTGATGATTTTAATAATTACATTTATACCCGTACCATTTAAGCTTATATGAGGTGAGACTGCTGATAAATAATAGACGAGACATGTTATACTATACCATCCACGAAATTTTGAATTTATAAGGAGACGTTTCATGAAGGTCATACTTAAAGAAGAAGTTAAGCAATTAGGTGACATGGGTCAAGTTGTTAATGTGTCAAATGGATATGCAAGGAATTATCTTATACCCAGAGGACTTGCTGTCGAAGCAAACGAAAAAAATATTAAATCATTGGAACATGAGAAAAAAGTAATACAGGAGAAACTCAGAAAAATAAGAAATTCCGCACAGGAACTATCAAACAAAATAGCAAATATGTCTATCATAATTAAGGCAAAGTCTGGTGAAGAAGGAAAACTATTTGGTTCAGTCACTTCTATGGATATTGCTGAACAACTGAAGAATGAAGGGTTTGAAATTGATAAGAAGAAAATTCTTCTTGAAGAGCCAATTAAAAGGCTTGGTAAATATACTGTGACTATAAAATTACATTCGGATATATTATCACAACTTAATATCGAAGTTTTACCAGAGTAAATAGTTTGCAATGGATTTGTAGTTTGAATATTCTTGAGGAGATAAATTTCCTATATCAAAAAATTTTAAGGAAGAAAAATACATTATTAATAAAAAATAAGTTATCTTTTAAAAAAGCTGCTCGAATATGAAAGATGTAAATTTGCATTTGGACAGACTCCCACCCCAGAATATCGAGGCTGAACAGTCTATACTTGGTGCTATTCTTATTGATAATGATGCATTGCCAAAAGCACTTGAAATACTCGACCCAGAAGATTTTTATAAGCATTCCCACAGGAAAATATTCAATGCAATGACAGAACTTTTCGATAAGAGTGAGCCTATAGACCTGATCACACTGACAGATTATCTACGGAAAAAGGATGAGCTTGAAGAAGTTGGCAACATATCATATCTTTCATCGCTTATTAATCTGACGCCAACTTCTGCAAATATAAAATATCATTCAAAAATTGTCAGAGAAAAATCTTTGTTACGAGGTCTTCTGCGGTCAGCAAATGAGATTTCTGGAAAAGTTTATGAAGATAATTTAGACGCAGAGGATCTTGTAGACTTCGCTGAGAGAACTATTTTTCAAATATCAGATAAAAGAATCAAGACATCGTTTGTTACCTTAAGGGATGTAATAAAAGGAAGCTTTGAAATGATAGAGCATCTCTATGATAAAAAAGATACAGTAACAGGCATTCCTTCAGGATTTAGGGACCTTGACGACCTTACAACAGGTTTTCAGAGAGGAGATTTGATAATAGTAGGCGGAAGACCGTCAATGGGTAAAACAGCATTTGCTCTTAATATTGCTCAGTATGTTGGGCTTGAATTAAAAGAACCGATTGCTATATTCAGTCTTGAAATGGCAAAAGAGCAGCTTGCATTCAGAATGCTCTGTTCAGAAGCAATGGTAAATTCGAACAGTATCAGAAAAGGGTTTATAAAAAAGGAGGACTGGCATAAATTAACAAGTGCAGCAAGTAACCTAACAGGTGCACCAATCTTTATTGATGATTCTTCAAGTATTACAGTGCTTGAGCTCAGGGCAAAAGCAAGACGGCTTAAAATGGAACACGGGCTATCACTCATCATTGTAGACTATCTTCAGCTTATGAGAGGGAAGGGTAGTTTTGAGAGGCGAGAGCAGGAAATATCAGACATATCCCGCTCTCTAAAGGCACTTGCAAAAGAATTGAATGTGCCACTCATTGCAGTCAGTCAGCTTAATAGAAGCGTTGAACAGCGAAGACCCCCAAAGCCGATATTGGCAGATTTGAGAGAATCGGGTGCAATTGAACAGGATGCAGATGTAATTTTGTTCTTATACAGGGACGAGATCTATAACAAAGATGCAAGAAAAGGAATTGCAGAAATTATTATTGCAAAACAGAGAAATGGACCCACTGGTTCGGTAAACCTTGCTTTCGTATCTAATTGCACAAGGTTTATGAACATGACTGACAGAGATTTTCAGGATTTTGAGGAGGAAGTATTTTGAAGAGACTACCAGCTGTTGCAGGACAATTTTATTATGGTACCCCTTCCAAACTGAAACAGCAGGTAGAGAATTATATAGATAAAAATACTAAGAAAGAAAAAGTCATCGGAGTGGTGTCCCCTCATGCTGGATTAATTTATTCAGGACATGTTGCAGGTGCTGTTTATTCATCAATAGACTTCCCGGAGACCCTTGTATTAATCGGTCCTAATCACACAGGCATTGGTCCAAGAATATCCATGATGGCAAAAGGAGAATGGGAAATCCCAACAGGAACTTTTAGTATAGATGAGAAAATTTCTCACAGAATCTCCATTAATACTCCTATAGTAGAGAAAGATATACAGGCACATATGTTCGAACATTCCCTTGAAGTGCAATTGCCATTTATAGGGTTTTTTTCGCAAGATGTAAAGATCGTTCCTATCCTTATATTATCAGCTTTGTTAGAAGAATGTAAAATACTCGGTGAAGGAATTGCTAAAGCAGTTACAGAAGCTAATTATTCTGTTGTAGTTGTTGCAAGTTCTGATATGAGTCATTATGTACCGGACAAAGTTGCTAGAAATAAAGATGAAAAAGCAATACAGAAAATATTATCTCTTGATCCTGAAGGTCTCTATGAGACTGTTTTAAAAGAGAGGATATCAATGTGTGGTTATCTGCCAGTTGTATCAATGATTTTCGCAGCAAAGGCGTTAGGTGCTCGTTCTGCACGCCTTATAAAATATGCTACGTCAGCTGAAATAAGTGGAGATTATGATCATGTTGTAGGTTATGCAGGGATTGTCTTGAGATGATTTTCGATATTATGTTCATAGGAGTCAATAAAAATGACGAAGGGTACTGAAGGGAGGAGACAACAAAGATATGATGTTGAAGGTGTTACAGGAAATATTCTTTATACTTCTGATCTCGAGGTCATAAATATAAGTATAGACGGAGCAGCTATAGAAACGACCAAGAGACTTGATCTCAACAGGGAGTACACATTCAAAGTGCAACTTAAAGATAAGAATCTGAATTTAAGGGGGCGGGTAGTATGGGCGGTTCTTATTTCTAAGGAAAAAAAGGGGTCAAAGACTTTGATTCCCGTATATCGAGCAGGCATTAAATTTACTGATACATTAAGTGAGAAAGCAAATCAGTTAATAAAATTCATAGAGGAAAACAGGATAAAGAAAATAGAAAGCAGGTTGGGCGGAGTCAGATTTCAGATTACTGATAGCGAAAAAGTGAAAATAGATTATCCCCAAAAATATAAAGTAAAAAAGCTAAGTCTTTCAGGAATGCTTATCGAGACAGAATTTCCATTAAAAAAAGATGCTCAGCATCAAATAGAGCTTTATTTAAATGAGGATGTTATAATTGCAGACTGTAGGGTTGTTAATTGTGAAAAATTTGAGTCACAAGAACCTTCGGTATACAGATATAATATAGGTATAGAATTTTTAAATATACCTCATGAAGATAAGAAAAAATTAAAACTTTTTCTCGAATCCATCAGTTTAGACTAAATATAGCAGTTTAACCCAAATAAATCCGCTTAACCCGAATAATGCAGACATTGCTCAAAAATTTCTTTAACTCGATGAAATTAAAACCATCAGTTAAAGGTTAAGTTATCAAGATAATTGCATTTTTCGGCTTAAACATACCTGTTTTTTTGAAATAATGTGTATAATAGTTAGATAGTAATTATTTGCCGAAGTGGCGGAACTGGCAGACGCGCTAGGTTCAGGGTCTAGTAGTCGAAAGACTGTGCGGGTTCAACTCCCGCCTTCGGCACCAGATTTTTAAAAATTAAAAATATTATGAAAAGACTTACTCATTTTGACGAAGAGGGAAAGGCAAAAATGGTTGACATTACTGAAAAGCCTGTTTCCAGAAGAGAAGCAATTGCAAGTGGTTCTATTACAATGAAACCAGAAACTTTACAATTGATTATTGATAAGAAAGTTCCAAAAGGAGATGTGTTATGTGTAGCAAAGGTTGCAGGCATAATGGCAGCGAAAAAAACAAGTGAGCTTATTCCAATGTGTCATCCTTTAAATATAACCTCAATAAATATAGATTTTCATATTAAAATCAGACAGAATAAGATAGATATAGAAGCAAAAGTGAAATGTGAAGGTCAAACAGGTGTTGAGATGGAAGCCTTGACAGCAGTATCAGTTGCAGCTCTGACAATTTATGATATGTGCAAAGCAGTTGATAAAGATATGCAAATTTCTGATATCATACTAAAAGAAAAACGCGGCGGCAAAAGTGGTGTTTATAAAAGAAGATAATCAAACAATCAGTTTTTTGTCTTATCAATTCCCTTTTTTGCTTTCGTATTCTCAGGGTCAAGTTCGAGAGCAGTCTTAAATTGATTGTATGCCTTTTTCTTCATACCAGCCTTGATGTAAATTATGCCCAAGTTTGCATAAAAGTCTGCATTATCAGGTTGTATATTTATAGCTTTGAATATTGCTTCTTCTGCCTTTTTTAGGTTATTTGTTTTCACCAGTGAAAGTGACAGATAGCTCCAATATTTTGCATTTTTGGGGTCTAACTCAGTTGCCTTCTTGAATAAATCAATAGCAGCATTAAATTGTCCTACTTTTGATTCCTCAAGTCCTTTTCTGAAAAATTCTTCTGCATTTTGATAATCCGGGATATTCATACGGGAATCAGAAGGTTCTTTCATAAGATTTGCTCGTAAAGTTTCATAAGCCTTTGTTATGGTATCAAAGATAGCCTGAAGCTTATCTTTTATATTTGGATCAGAAGAAGAAAAATATCTGTCAGGATGAAACTCTCTTGAAAGCTTATAATAGTTCTTTTTCAGTGTTTCTTCATCCGCGTCTCGTTCAACCTCAAGTAATTCATACTCCGTTAAACTATTGAGACTCATATAGAGCCTGTCTACTTTATGTATAAATTCTGCTTCACTTTCTTCAGTTATAGATGGCTGGAATATCTCTTTAATAGAAATGGGTTCTTCAGAAATATCTTTTTGAGGGAATTTATCAGGGATTTCCTGCTCTTCGAGTATTCCAACAGACCATAAAACATATAAAATCTTCATGGCTTCAAAAGTGCCAAACCATGAACTATCAACAAGTTCTTTTATAGTTCTTTTGCCATTAATCAATGAAATCATTTTCTTGTCTTGCGAAGAAAGTTCAATGTCCTGAAAAAGCATTGCAGGATCAGTACTAAGTTTCAGAACAGATTCTGCTGGTGGCATTTCATTTCTGACACGTGTCAGGTTATCTATTCTTTTAACTCCTTCATAAATCAGATTGCCCATGCTCATCTTTAAGGTAATTACTTCATTAGCTGGTATTTCACCATGAACAAATTCATAATCTGCATCTTCAAGCTGAAACAGACTGTAAATTATTTCTTTAACCTGATATTTTACACCCCAGAATAAATCTTTGGGAGTAAGATACCCAAGTTCTACAAGGATTGCACCCTGCCTTTTACCTGTTTGTTTAAGAAGATTAACTGATTGATCCAATTGTTCTAAAGTAATTTTACCTGCTTTGATAAGCATTTCTCCCAATCTGTCGTCTTCATAAGATGAAGCCGCAAAGATTGCATCACCTTTTATAAGAAAGACCTTTTTAGTAAAAACAGGTGTATTGATTATTAATGTGCCTGTATACCTTTTTTTATTAAGATAAGAGAGAATTTTTGGCAGACTAAATGTTTTGAGATTTCCTTTAAGCGGGATTTCTATCATTTGTATCTTTTCACCTCGAATTTATATATTTCAACATTTTCATCAGGCATGATCCCTGCCTTCATTTTTGCTATTTTTAGTTGTTCTTCAACAGTATCAACCCCTTCAAGATCTGGCAGTAATAAACCTTTTTTGAATCCAGATATTACGATAACTCCATACCTTTTAGGATCAAGTTCAGAAATACTATTTACTTTTTCGGGACTGGAGAGGACATCAACAGTATAATTTAGATCTGCAAGCTCATTTTCCTGAACACGCTCAAATCGTGGATCATTTGTTGAAGCTGCAATTGCATTTGAAATTAACTCACTTGCAATAGATTCTTTGGTAGGCATAAATGTGCCGATGCAACCTCTCAACTGTTCACCTTTTTTTATACATACAAATACACCAGCTTTTTCAGACATTTCAGGTGTAAGATTATCCGGCAATTCTATTATTTTCCCTTCTCTGACATATGTCTCTACAGTCTTCCTTGCAAGCTCTACTAATGGATGCATTTACTTTCCTCTTTGAAGAGTATAGTCAGCAATAGTAAAAAGTGCAGTCTTTGCCGATGAGTCAGGGAAAATGGATAAGTCAACCTTGGCTTCATCTATTAATTTTTCTGCCCTCTGGAGAGAAAGCTCAATGGAATTATACTTTTTAAACAGTCTTAGTATTTTAATTAGCCCTGCTTTTCGTGAGCCTGTTTTTATTATTTCCCTGAGTTCTTTTTTCTCATTATCATCTACTACTTTAAGAAGATAAATAAGCGGAAGGGTTATTTTACCTTCTTTCAAATCTTTTCCCAGTTTTTTTCCGAGGTTGTTCTCATCTGCCATATAATCAAGTATATCATCAGCCATCTGGAAAGCAATACCTATTTTTGTTCCGAATCTCGTAAGGGCATTTTCCTTTTCTTCTGTAAGCGACCCGAGTATAGCACCCAATTTACAGGCAGCTGATATTAAAGAGGCAGTCTTCGCAGATATTATATTCATATATTCTTCTTCTGTAATATCAGGGTCGCTAACTTTTGAAAGCTGAAGTATTTCGCCTTCTGTCATTCTTGTTGTTGCTTCTGAAAGAGTTTCCATAATTCTCTGGTTATTCTGCATAACAGCAATCCTTAGTGCATTTGAATATAGGAAATCTCCAACAAGGATAACAATCTGGTTTCCCCATATAGCATGAGCGGGTTTTTTGCCTCTACGAATTTCAGCACCGTCAATCACATCATCGTGCAATAACGAAGCAGTATGAATAGATTCAATAATTGCTGCAATTGTTAAACAAATATCACTCTTAAAACCTGCCAGTTCACAACTGAGTATGTGAATCAGTGGTCTGAGTCTTTTTCCCCCACCATCAAGTATATGCTTTCCAATGAGTGGTATTGTAAAAACTGGACTTTTAAATAAACTCCTTAATCTCTCTTCCACTTTTCTAAGTTCAGATTCGTAGCTTGTGAAAATATCCTCAAGTTGCATTCTTTAATGGTAGGGTAGCTGATATTTTAAAGTCAAGAGCATGGTCAATATTGTTAATAATATTAAGATTTTTAATCTGTTGGTTTGTATCTATACTTTTCGATATCTATTTTTGGTTCTATCAACTTTCTTATATCTTTTGGTCTAAATGCTCCTTTTTCAGTAATTATGGCTGTTATATATTTATGTGGAGTAACGTCAAAAGCAATGTTTCTTACCTTTACACCTTCAGGTGCAATCCTACATTTACCAAATATGTTTGTAACTTCTTCTGGTCCACGTTCTTCTATAGGAATATATTCTCCTGATGGAATTTCAAAGTCAATACTGCTTAATGGTGCAGCAACATAGAATGGAATTTTGTTTTCTTTGCAGAGAACCGCCAGGGGATAAGTGCCTATCTTATTTGCAACGTCACCATTCTTTGCTGTTCTATCAGTCCCAACAATAACAAAGTCTATTTCTTTGTTTTGCATAAGTGCTCCGGCTGTATTATCAGTTATAAGAGTTACAGGTATTCCCTCCTGCATGAGTTCCCATGCTGTCAACCTTGCTCCTTGTAAAACAGGCCTTGTTTCGTCCACAATAACCTGAAATTTTTTTCCATGTTCTTTTGCTACAAGTATAGGCGCTGTTGCAGTTCCGTATCCTCCTGTTGCAAGAGCGCCAGCATTACAATGTGTCAGAATTGTGTCACCGTCACTGATGAATTCTGCACCCCACCTTCCTATAGATCTATTTGCTAAGATGTCCTCTGATAGTATTTTCTGAGATTCCTCAATAATGATTTCTTTTAATCTGCTTATTGATTCTTCCCTATTTCTTATTAAAATACTCTTTATCCTCTCTATAGACCAGTGAATATTTACTGCGGTAGGTCTTGTAGAAAGCATTTCATTAAAAATAATGTCTAAGTTTTTAACAAATTCCTCAAAATTGTCTGCTTTTATTTCCTGTGCTCCAATTGCTATACCCATTGCGGCTGCTATTCCAATCGCTGGAGCACCGCGAATCCATAATTTCCTGATTCCTTCCGCGACTTTTTTGTAATCAGAGCATTCTATATAAACAACCTCGAAAGGTAGTTTTGTCTGATCGAGCATTACAACTTTTCCATCAACCCAGTTTATAGTTTTAAACATATTTTAAATATAGTCCCATAAATTATTAACTTATTGGCAAAAACATAGTTACTAATATAAATACTGTTAGAGCTATGATAATTATCACTGTTCCCCATGAAATATAGTTATAATTTTTTGAATTAACATAATCTCCCATTATGTTTCTATTATTCACGAGTGATATTGCATAGACTAAAACTATAGGCAAGAGTATTCCATTTAGAAAAGATGCTAAAACCATGAGTAAGACAAGAGGAGCTCCGGGTATGAGTACTAATAGGGCAGGTATAACTATTAATAAGGTATATATCCACATAAATTGTGGCGCCTCTTTAAATGTTTTATTCACACCTCTTTCCCATCCCATAGCTTCACATATACAATAGGCGGACGAAAGAGGAACAATTATTGCTCCAAGAAGTGAGCCATTTGCCAAGCAGATGGCAAACAGATAAGAAGCATAAGTGCCTGCAAGCGGTTTAAGTGCCAAAGCTGCCTCTGAAGCTTCATTTATTTTAATACCGTGTGCAAAAAGAGTTACTGCGCAGGTAACCATTATGAAAAAGGCTATAATATCTGTCATAGAACAACCTATTATTACATCAAGCCTTGATAATTTGTAGTCCTCTTGTCTTATACCCTTATCCGCAATAGAACCTTGAAGATAGAATTGCATCCATGGAGTTATCGTTGTCCCGATAATTGCTATGGTAAGGAAAATATATCCAAAATTCCATTGTATTTGAGGAATAAAAGTCCCTTTAAAGACTTCAGCCCAATCTGGTTTGGCAATAAAACCAGAGATAACATAACCGAAGTATAGAAGACACGCTATAAGAAGTATTTTTTCAACAGTTCTATACCCCCCTCTTGTAACAAGAATCCATATGGATATAGCTCCTATGGGAACGATTATATATTTGCTAAGTCCGATGGCTTCTGTACTTGCTGCCAATCCTGAGAAATTACCAACGGTTGTCCCAAAGTTTGCAATGAGTAAAACGACCATAACGAAAAATGTTGATCTTATGCCATAATTTTCTCTTATAAGATCTGAAAGCCCTTTTCCTGTTATAACACCCATTCTTCCTATCATTTCTTGTATGACTATTAGGGCAATTGTAGTAGGGATAAGCATCCATAAAAGAGAATAACCGAAATGTGCACCTGACACAGAATAAGTTGTAATACCGGTTGCATCGTTATCAATATTTGCAGTTATTATTCCAGGTCCCATAACAGCAAGAAAGATTGAGAACTTTTTCCAGAGTTTCACACCATTCTCCTTTTGCGCTTAGCTGTTGGTGGAAGTATCCTATCCATAATATCATCTACTGTTACTATCCCGAGTAAATGTCCTTCATTGTCTATAACAGGAATGGCCACAAGATTATATTTTGAAATAATTGCAGCTACCTCACCTTCATCCACATCAGGCGTTACTGTTTTTAATTTTGTCTCCATAATTTCTGAAAGCTTATCATCAAGCCTTGCAAGAAGTAAGTCCCTTAATGATACAACCCCACAGAGCTTTTCCTCGTCATCTATTATATATATGTAATACACAGTTTCAACCTCTTCTGCATCTTTCTTAAAATTATCAATAGCCTTTCTCACAGTAGTATCAGGAGTATAAGCAATATACTCGTTAGTCATCAAACCTCCTGCTGTATCCTCTTCATGGCTCAAGAGTTCCTGTATATCTTCTGCATCCTCTTTTTCAATATGTTCAAGTATTTCTTTTGCTTTGTCTGCGGGAAGGTCACTTAGTATATCAGCAGCTTCATCAGGTGGCATTTCTTCGATTATATCAGCAGCCTTATCTGTTTCCATATCGCTTATGATATCCACCTGCACATCTGGCTGGAGTTCTGAAAGTGCTTCTGCTGCTGTTTCGATATCAAGCCCTTTGAAGAAAGTTGCCCCTTCTTTATGTGAAACTTGACTTATAATCTCTGCAATGTCTGCAGGATGTAATTCAGCCAGCATCTGCCTTGGAACTTTTAGTGATATCTGTGTCAGTTTTGGTTCAAGTGGCTGAATATAATTCCAGCTTATCAAATTGTAAGGAAGGTGCTTTTTAAAGAGTTTCATTAAGTCCTCTCCACTTCTTTCCATACCCAATCTTCGCATAATACCTCTCATTCCAACATCCACTGCAATAAGTATAGCTTCATCTTTATAACCTTCAAGTTTCACGTCATTCACTCTTACAACTTTTGCTCCATTTGCATCAACGATTTGTTTATCGAGTATATCTCTCAGTATTAAAAGGTCCTTTTCATCATATTCATAAGGAGTTAATCCTTCTGGGTATATTTTAGAAGATATTATTCTCTTATTGAATATATTCAGCTCATACCATGGGAGCTTATAAATCTTTTTTCTTCTTTCAATAATCAAAGCAGATATCTTTGGTAACGGTTCTCCCTTTATGACAATAAGGTCTTTTACTTTGCCAAGTTCTTCACCTTTTGGATCAAGTACTGGTTTCCTCAATATCTCACTGACAAAAAGTTCACCGAAAAAGGGCATTATGGAACCCCCCAACCTTTTATTAATAACATAAAATTAAATAGTTTTAGATTGCTATATTTTCCAAATTTGCACGGCTAAAAGCAACATATAGTTTGCAATATTCTAAATTCCTTCAATTTAGTATTATAATTTAACTCTTAGCTGTCAAAATATTTAAAATTTAGTCAATCTCAAGAATTACTTATTAAAGAGGTGTAAAGTGCATAAACTTGTAATCCATGGTGGTAAAAAATTAAAAGGGATAGTTGAAATAAGCGGTGCAAAAAATGCTGCTCTTCCTATTATGGCAGCATCCCTTCTAACAAGTGGAAATACCGAGATTAAAAGGGTACCTTATTTAAAAGATATTCTTACGATGGGTAAAATTCTCTCACATCTGGGAGTTTTTTTCAACTATAAAGATAATTCAGTTGTTATAAGCACAAGCAAAATCAGTAATTTTGATGCACCGTATGATCTCGTAAGAACAATGCGCGCTTCAATACTTATTCTCGGGCCTTTGCTTGCAAGATTTGGAAGAGCGAAGGTATCACTTCCTGGAGGATGTGCTATAGGAGCAAGACCTGTAAATCTTCATTTAACAGGGCTTGAAAAGATGGGTGCTGATATTAAGCTTGAATCAGGATATATAGTTGCAAAGACTAAAAGATTAAAAGGAAACTCAATATACCTTGATATCCCAACAGTAACAGGAACTGAAAACCTTATGATGGCTGCCACCCTTGCAAAGGGAAAAACTTTACTTGAAAATGCTGCGAGAGAACCAGAAGTAAGAGATCTTGCACAGTTTCTCATATCAATGGGCGCTAAGATACATGGAGCAGGTGAAAGTGTTATTGAAATCGAAGGTGTTGACGATTTAAAACCGATTCAATATTCTATAATTCCCGACAGGATAGAAGCAGGAACATTCATGACAATCGCCGGTATCACAGGTGGAGAGTTGTTACTAAAAGGATGTAATATAGAACATCTTGACTCAATCGTTATGAAGTTGAAGGAAGCCGGCCTACATTTTGAATATTCATCAGATGATATCCGTGTTGTAGGACCACAAAGACTAAAATCTACTGATATAAAAACTATGCCTTACCCAGGTTTTCCTACTGATATGCAGGCACAATTCATGGCGCTCATGTGCATCTCTGACGGTATAAGTGTTATTAGAGAAACGATTTTTGAAAATAGGTTTATGCATGTTGCTGAACTAAACAGGATGGGAGCTGATATAACCGTTGAAGGTGGAATTGCTACAGTAAAAGGAGTCTCAATATTAAAAGGTGCACCACTTATGGCTACTGATCTCAGAGCAAGTGCATCTCTTATTATTGCAGCTCTTGCTGCAAAGGGAGAAACAACAATACACCGAATATACCATCTTGACAGAGGATATGAAAAAATGGAAGAAAAACTAAAAAAGATCGGGGCTGATATTAGAAGAGTGAAAGAGTAAGAAGATGGAGAATCCCTTGAATTAATATGGACTATCTCCTATCTTTCCCTTATATGAAAAATCTTTTTTATAGGTGTAGGCGGAACAAGAATCCCCGGAGGATTTCCTTGAGGAGGCACTCCCTGAATAGCAGCAGTTCTCCTGCCCTCCTTTTGAGTAAAAGCTGATGATAGGTCGACTTCCTCTATACTCCCTGTTGACACTTGCAAAAGCGCCTGTCCTCTAAGAATTGAACTTGACACAGCACCTCCTGTGTCATATTTTAAAGCCCACAGATGAGTTATTCCTCCAAATCCACATATATCAGAAGCTGGTTTTGTAGTGGTAAAGAAAATTGCTCCAATAACACTAGCAAGAGGGTCTGTAACCATCCGTTCAGTCTTATAAAACACAGAAGAATCTGCACAAGAAACCTCTTCTCCTGCTTCATTGGTACATGAATCTAACACTAAATACCAGCCCTCTGAGTCTGTTGTTCCTTCAGCAGTATCAGCTAAACTAAGAGAACTTTCAGAAACAGTAATAGCACAATTATTATTGAAACCCGATGTTGTATAGCAGGGCTCTACTATGCCATATAGTTTCCTTATATTATTTGCGTCGTCAATCTCATCTGCAATTTTATAATAATATCTTCCTGTCCCGAAGTAGAGACGTACAACCTTTGTTTTGTAATTTTGCAATAATTTAACAGATGTTGTGACTGGTCCTATATTGTCTATAACTTTGCTCCAGATCCAATTGTTAGGATCAGGGTCTTCTTTTGTAATTATCCGTATTATTCCACCCTTTGACCATCTCGTATTTACTGTTATTGGATTATTTTCTGCTTCTGTATAACCAAAATATAGAGCATCATCCTGATAAAAACCTGAACTTGTTGTATTAATCTGATCAAAGTCTACCATAGCTCCAATCATTGAACCAGCAAAAGCATTCTGTATACCAGTATCAATTGTTCTTCGCAGCTGGCCAGTTTTTAAATCGAGAATGAAGATGCGCAGATTCTGGTCTGAATAGCCCTTGAACTGATGTGCTACAGTATTTATTGGTCCTGTTGGCCCAGATGCAAATACAACAAACCATTTGCCATTTTTATTATTATCAGGAATGCCATCTGTTCTTTCACTTATTTTGATAATCGCAGGTCCAGTCGTTGAAAAACCGAGATTAGGATTAGAAAATTCCCACAGGACTTTTGGATCTGCCGGGTCTGTAATGTCAAGCGCAAAATATGATGAATATCCTATTCCAGATGCTGGTGCTTGCACCCCATATTCTGTCGCAACATCCTTGCATGCACCGCCTAATCTCATTCCACCTATAACAATCGTCCTCCACGAAGAGCCGTCTGAGGGTTTTATATCATTTGAGATATCACCTGTTCCAGGAGCACCAATACTGGCATCAAAAACATATGGGGTCATGTCTACAGTGTAAATATGACAGTAATTTGTATCTGCTATGTATTTTAAATAAGGTAATGCATTTTTAGGAATAAAAGCCCACTCTTCTTTTCCCAGTTCCGCTCCTGTTAATTCTGCTTTCTTAAATTTTTCTTCAAACAACTTCAAATTACCAAATTTAAAAGCATGGAGCATTCCATCATTAGCCCCTACAAGTACAAGACCTCTGGTTAAATAGGCAGGTGTCTCAGTAAATTTTTTATAAGTTGCATCAAGGTATGTTTTATAATATAAATTTAATGGGCTCCATGAAACTATTCTTGGAGTAGAATTGACAATATCGCCCAACTTCCAGGTATTTGTTACACCATCATAAGTTGCTGTTCTATTCCTATACGCTTTACATGTTTCACCAATTTCAATGCAATCAGTATCATCATCGCATATATTCTTTAATATAGAACAAATTTTCAAATCAATCCCTTTTGTGTATCTTGATATTGCAGTTGCTTCGTTTGCATTTGTTGCCTGCATAAGGGAAATTAATGGAGAACTACCAGATATAGTGTCTGGCAGAAGAATTCGACTTGTTCCATCATATGTATAAATAGTCCTATTTGCAGGATCTGTCTGATGTAATACCTTTCCCGCTTCCCAAAGTGATTTTACATTGTCAAAAAGAACTGTAGCTTCCGGAGTAGTGCTATCAGCGACACCGTCCCCATTTGCATCTGAAAAAAGTTTTGCCTTGGTAGTATAATCTATCTCATCAAAAAAGAATTTAATAATATAATCATTCGACAAATTTAGAACTTTAGGAGAAGATGTATCTTCTCTTATTGTTGCATCGCTAAGCATTGGGTCAATATGATACCAAAGGTTCTTAAGAGAACCTGTCCATGAGAGATCAGTTGAGCCATAAGAGCGTTGCTGATAAAAGACGGCTTGAACCAGGTTTGCACCGCTGCCTTCACCAGAAGCAAGCACTGAAGCCGCTGTCCCTGATGCTATCTGCTGAAGAATAGAAAGCACAGCATCCAGAAGGTTGTCTTTAATCTCCAAAGCGTTTGTCGCGCTATAAAAAGTATCTGGGTTGCTGTCTCCGTCTTTATCCCAATCAGGAGATGACTCTGGTAAGGGTTCACATGGACTACCTCTACCATTTCCACAGTCATCCATATAACATGTATCATTAGGGTATCCATTTAAATTAGCAGGCCATGTTCTTGCAAGATTATCAAATGAACCATAGACCGCTACGTTCTTCATAGAATGCTCTCCAGTACCACCAAGAAAAAGCCCTACTGTATATACATTTTTTACGTTTATGTGAGCATTTGTTATGGTATTATCAAATCCCATATGCATTTTATATGCTGGGACTACAGGATCTGCTGAATGATTTTCAAACCCAGAATTGATTGAACAGGTAAAATAGGCCGGCGGACCACCTCCCGTATTCCATTGTCCATCTGATAATAATATTACGAAATTGTTAGCACATGGAACGTATTGGCAATTTATCCCACCCTGGGCACAAACATAAAGTGGGTTCTTCCATCTATCTTCTGCACCTGATTGAGGTGAAAAACCATTGTATTCAGGTGCCTTCTGGGCAAAGTAATTCAAAGCATCCCACATAGCAGGTCCTGTAGGCGTGGAACCAGATGGTGAAGCTGAATTTACATATGTTATAAAATTCATATATGGAAATTCATCAGAAGTAGAATTAGGAGCTGTAAAATCTCCAATGTATATCTTTTGGGCTCTTATACTGGTACCACTATAAAACATTGCCCCTACTCTTGGTCTTAATTCTAAAGTTTTAAACTTAAAAGACAAACCAGCATAAATCCTGTCCCATGGTACCTTAACTTGAGTCCCGTTATCGGCTAAAAGGATACATCCACCATCAGCTATTCCATCACCATTAACATAAGGTTATTGTTACAAACATTTCCTACCTTAACATCATTTCCTGGTTGATCCCATAATTCAGGATTGCAATATCCTGAATTGAAAGTTTGGCTCCCGGTGCAGGAACTTGGTGTGCCTCCTGTAATAGCCCATCTGAGCAAATCTATTCTTGCCATATTCAAATAATTAAGATAATTTCCTGACTCCAGATTACAGTCTCCTGTGCATTGTTCCTCAATACAACAACCCCATCTGCTACAACCTCCTCCATGCCAAACACATCCTCCCCAGTTAAAATTTCTACATCTCCATCTAATGCAAGTACAGGTGCAGGGGACCCCTGTAGGTGTTGTTTCCTCATATATTCCGTTAGCATCTAATTTATATATTTTTGAAGGATTGAAATATCCTTCGTAAGAAACATTTGGGTTATAATTGTCAAGATAACCATCTCCGTCAGTATCAGTGTCGTTATAAGAATACGCTTTCCAGCTCATACTACCGCTAACATCTATTACAAATAAAATATTTGGCTCAACGGCAAAACCGACAAATGGAGGAATCTGACAATAATCATTCATTGTTTGCGCTTTAGTTTCTGAAAAAGAAATTGATAACATTAATATAATGATTAATCCAATAGTTATTAATGGATTTTTTTTCATTTCTTGAACTCCTTATGAAAATTACAACCATGCATTGTATAAATTTCGTTTGGAATGCATGTTGAAGTATTAATAAAAAAAGAGATTTTTTTCCCTTCACTATCTAAGAGTTTTTCTATATCTTCTGTTTGAAAAGTTTTAATCCCTGAACATGTTTTTGACAATACTTCTACAGTTACAACCCCCTTCTTAAAATCGACCTCTTTAACTATTCCTGTCAAGTAAAGCTCATCTTCTGAATAAACTGGAGACGTGCTGCAAAATATAATAAAAAACAATGTAAATATTAAAAAAATCCAATATGTTTCTTTTTCACGTTTCATTATACACCTCATATTTTTTATAATAATTATATCATACTATACTATTTATATCTATATATATATATATATATTTATTTTTACAGTTACTATAATTATTTTATTAACTCTATAATTTTGAAAAATCTGTGATCTAAATCACAAATACATTGAAATTTTGCTTTTAATCAAAAATATTCATATCATAATATTCTATCAAAAGTATAATATAATTTTAGTGGTGCCTCTATTTTATTGAGAGTTAGCATTACAATAGAAAATCTTTCTTATACTAATTAATGGATTCCGAAAATTAAAAGCCACGAAAGAAATGCCTTCATTGCATATTTGCCTTCGTGGCTTATATCTTTTATAGTATGCATTCTTAATTTCATATCCAGAATGATTTAAAAAAATATAAAAAATCTTCTGTAATTTGTCAACATGTCAAATTGTTTTTTAAATAAGAGTTATAATTCAATGATTGAATATACTTAGTTTAAATTTTACCTTATATATGCATCGGTAACATAACGGCGCATCATGCGGTGACTGTTAAAATAATAGGCATTTTTCCCTATAGCATTCTGCATCATTCTAACCCATGTATGTCTGTTTTCATAAAACATGGGGATTATTATTCTTTCAAGCTTATTATAAAGGTCATCAGCATCCTGGGTATCCATATTATCTACCAGAATTGTTTCTGAAGGAATTGGTCCAATTGACCATCCAGTATATCCCTCAATATGTCCTTCTATCCACCATCCATCAAGAACGCTGAAATTAATTACTCCATTGTGTGCTGCCTTCATTCCGCTTGTACCTGATGCCTCTCTTGGCCTTAAAGGAGTATTTAGCCATACATCTACACCAGATACCATCATCAGTGCGATATTCATATCATAATTATTCAGGTATACCATCTTAATTTTATCTTTTAATCTTTCTTTAATTGAGAATATTTTCTCTATGAGTTTCTTCCCATTTTCATCTTTTGGATGAGCCTTTCCTGCATAAATAATCTGTAGTTTATTAGACCCAATCCTTTCAAGTCTATCAATATCACTGAAGATCAAATCAGCCCGTTTATAAGCTGTTGCCCTTCTTGCAAATCCTATAGTAAGTATGTCAAGGCTCATATCGATATTTGTCTTTTCCCTGATATAGTCAAAAAGAACCTTTTTTGCTTCAAGGTGAGTTTGCCAGATTTCTTCATCTGGTATTCGTCCTACCCTCACAAATAGTTCAGGTTCATTAGCCCATCCAGGAAGGTATTTATCATACAAGCGCTTGAAACTATCACAGGTCCATGTGTATGTATGAACTCCATTTGTTATTGCAGTGATTTCATAGCCTGGAAACATATTTCTGGATACCTCGCTGTGTTTCTTAGCAACACCATTGATAAATTCGCTAAGGTTTAAACCAAGACGTGTCATGTTTAAACAATCTTGCCCGCCAAGCTCTTTTAAGACATTTAAAGGTATTGGTTCTCCAAGAATCCTTTTTACAATATCATATGGAAATTTATCATGTCCTGCTTCAACGGGTGTATGTGTTGTAAAAACACAAAGATCTTTAACCTTTTCAGTATCCCATACAAGCCTTTCATCCCAGACATCTTCTATCGGACGCTTGAATTTATTAAGAAGCTCTATCGTAAGCAAACTTGAATGACCTTCATTCATATGATATTTCTTAATTTCATAACCTATCTCATGTAGCATTCGCACACCACCTATACCAAGAACTATCTCCTGCTTTAACCTATAAGCAATATCTCCACCATAAAGGTATGATGTGATTTCCCTGTCTTCTGGTATATTCTCCTGGGTATCTGTATCGAGGAAATATATAGGTACACATCCACCTGTCAGGCTTTTCACATTGTACTGCCATGCCTGCACAATAACATCACGTTCTTCAATTTGAATAGAAATTTTTGTAGGCAGTAGCGTCATATAATCTGCTGGATTCCATATAACAGGATATTCCTTTTGTTTTCCATATTCATCAAGTTCCTGTATAAAGTATCCTTTTTTACTTAGAAGCGTTATTGCAACCATAGGAAGCTTAAGGTCACTTGCAGTCCTGATAGTATCGCCTGCAAGCACGCCAAGACCTCCACTATAAGTAGGAATATCATTGTGAATACCAATCTCCATAGAAAAATATGCAATCTTGGGGTCTTTTGTTAATTCAATAGGACATGCGTTTTTCATAAGTAACTATTCTATGATATTTATATATATATTAACAATTGAGAAAAGCATCTATCAGCTCATCGAAATCAGTAATGTATAAAAATTCTTCAGATTTTTCAGGGTCTATTTTTGAGTTTGACCTGCCTTTAAAAAGGATATATTTAATCCCGAATTGCTTTGCAGTTATTAAATTATCATGAGTATCATCAATAAAAAGTGTTCTCCGTTTATCAAACCCAAGCCTTTTCTCCGCTTCAAGCCAGAAATCAATTGTTTCCTTAGGATAACCTGTATCAAACGAAGAAAGAACTGAATCAAAGTATTTTCCAATCATAGTTTTTTTCAGTTTAAGGTTGATTGATTTGTAATGGGCGTTTGTAACAAGATATACACACTTTTTCTTTTGCTTCAAAAGCTTTAAAAAATTTTCTACATGAGGATGAACATTTATAAGATGCTCTATCTGTTTTTTTAAGGCAGGAATGTCAAGACGCAATTCTTCAGACCAGAAGTCTAAATCTGTCCAGTTCAATGTTTTTTCGTGGATTTTATATTTTTTTATGAGCTCTTTTTTTGCTTTAGAAAATTCTATATTGTGTTTAGCAGAATATCTCTCAGGCACCAGATGTTCCCAGAAATAATCATCAAAGTATTTATCAAGCAAGGTTCCATCCATGTCAAGCAGAACAAAATCTATATTATTTAATCGGAGTTCTGTCAAATTCATCGTTATTTTTATTTGTGGTATTTATACAACAATATTAAGGGTAGATTTTAAAAGGGTAGAAATTTAGGCAATTTGAATCCCTTCTTTCCTTTGAACATCTTTAGCATTTTCTTTATTTCAATATACTGCTTTATAACCCTGTTGACATCAGTAACTGTTGTCCCACTTCCTATTGCAATTCTTTTACGTCTGCTTCCATTAATAATAGTATGATCTTTTTTTTCCTTTTTAGTCATTGAATTAATAATAGCTTCTACTTTTATAAGCTCTTTTTCATCTATATTTAGATTTTTTACTTTATTCAAACCTGGAATCATATTAATTAAATTTTCAAGAGGTCCCATACTGCGCATCTTTGCAAGCTGCTCTTTGAGATGATCAAAAGTAAATGATTCATCCAAAATTGCTTTCTGAAGTTTTTCTGCTTCCTTCTGATCAAAAGTCTTCTGAGCTTGCTCAATAAGGCTCAAAACATCACCCATTCCAAGAATTCTTGAAGCAACCCTTTCGGGATAGAAAGGCTCAAGCATTTCGATCTTTTCACCTGTGCCAATAAATTTGATTGGTTTAGCTGTAACAGATACTATCGAAATTGCTGCTCCCCCTCTGGCATCACCGTCCATCTTTGTAAGAATAATGCCATCAATACCTATCTGTTCTTCAAAATTTTTAGCAATATTCACTGCATCTTGTCCTGTCATGGCATCAGCCACTAAAATAACTTCTTTTGGTAAAACTGTTTCCTTTATCCTGCGGAGTTGATCCATAAGTGACTCATCAATATGTAATCTGCCTGCTGTGTCAATTATCAAAACATCCCTTGCATCAGATTTTGCTTTTTTGACCGCATCGTTACATAGTGATACAGGGTCTCTGGATTCTTTTGAATTGAATACCGGAACTTCAATTTGTGCTCCAAGAGTGATAAGCTGATCGATTGCAGCAGGTCTCTGAAGGTCAGCTGCTACAAGCATAGGCCTTCTGCCTTCTTTTTTCAAAAGCCTTGCTAATTTTGCTGCTGTAGTTGTTTTTCCTGAGCCATGCAATCCTACCATCATTATAATTGTTGGTGGATTCGGTGACAGTTGTATCTTTTTATTCGTTTTACCCAGGAGTTCACAGAGTTCCTCATTAACTATTTTTATTACTTGCTGTCCCGGTGTAAGACTTTCGAGAACTTCTTTGCCGATGGCTTTTTCTTTTACCTTCTCTATAAA
Source organism: Nitrospirota bacterium (assembly GCA_013388455.1). Classification (NCBI taxonomy): domain Bacteria; kingdom Pseudomonadati; phylum Nitrospirota; species Nitrospirota bacterium. The sequence goes on along the minus strand of JACAFF010000042.1, from coordinate 14,701 downwards.
ATCTTTGACTACTTTGAAATTAACATCTGCTTCTAAAAGCGCAAGGCGTATCTCTTTAAGGGCAATATCAACATCTTCTTCCTTCAGAAGACCTTTGCCTTTTAAACGCTTAAAAATAGATTCTAATTTTTCTGTTAGTGATTCAAACATTTATAGAGTTGCGAATTTTCTCAAATTTTGTATTTTTATAAATTTTGTAATAAAGTTTTGAAGAAAAACCTCTATGAATTCAGGAAAGAATCAATTCGATCTTTGAGTTGTTGTTTAGGAACAACCCCAACTATATGGTCAAGTTTGACGCCGTCTTTGAAGAACATAATAGTAGGTATTCCCATTATCTTATACCTGGTTGCAATATCAGAATTCTCATCTGTATTCAGTTTTAAAACCTTTATTTTACCCATATACTCTTTAGCCAATTCTTCAACTGTTGGAGAAATCATTCTGCAAGGCCCACACCACGCTGCCCAGAAATCAATCATCACAAGGCCTTGAGCTTTTATTACTTCAGTTTCCCATGTAGATGATGTAACCTCATGTACCACTTCTGTCATCCTCCTAATTTTTAGCAGTTATTTTTTAATACATTTTAATTATATTTTTTCATTACATTTTTTGTCAATGCTACGAATTGACGTGGATTTTTTTAATCAGAAATCTTTAATTCATTGACACTATTTAGTTTTTTCTGCTATTTTTTAACGATGAAGAAATGTTTCTTATTTGTCTCTATAATCTCAGTCATATTATGCAGAAATACATTTGGATTTGAAATAAAAGGGCTCCAGCCAGTAGATCCTTACGGTATATTTTCTACCTTCAGTGCAGAAAGTCTTTCAAAGGGAAAAGTTGCTGTTTCTACTGGTGCTGAGATATCAATTGATCCTGATTTTTACAGGCTTATTTTTAAAACTGCTTATGGTGTTAAAGATAATGTTGAACTTGAAATTACTATTCCATTTGTTTTTGGTTCAGCTTCTGTTGATGCTTTTGAAGATATCTCCCTCGGGTTCAAACATCGTTTTTTTGAAGAAGGGAAATACGGACCTTCATTAGCATACCTAATTACAGCTTCAATTCCAACAGGTCGAGATGAAATAAGTACAGATGGTAGATACGGTGCTGGTTTCATTATGAGTAAAAGAGTAGGGCCTGTTAACGGTCATTTTAATCTTTTTTACATAGAATCGGGCACAAAAAGCCTTGATGAAGAAATATCATTTCTGGCAGGTCTTGATTTTTCAGCTTCACACAATTTTAAAATTCTTGCAGAACTTTATTGTAAAAAAAGTAACTGGAGTGAAAATATAGATCTAATCGAAGGAAGATTTGGATACCGTATAAAAACGACAGACTTTATTTATACTACTTTCGGTGCCGGGTTCGATTTTAAGAACAGAAACCCTGAAACAAGAATAATGTTTCTTGTAACTTTCCTTTCACCGTCAGAAAAGAAAGAGGTTAAAAAGATATACGAGGAGGAACAGTAATTCCATGTTTGACATCGGAATGCCCGAACTAATAGTAATATTTATCGTTGCTCTGCTCGTTTTTGGTCCTAAAAAACTTCCTGAATTAGGACGAACTTTAGGTAAAGGTCTTGGAGAATTAAAAAGGGCATTTCAGGATGTTAAAGAGCAGGTTGAAACAGAATTTGAAGATACTACCTCTGAAATACGTAAATCATTTTCAGATGTAAAAAAACAAATAGAGAGTGATGTGAAAGAAACTGGGAAGTCGATAGACAATACCTTAGGGGAAGTAAAAAAACAAATGGATAAAGAGACAGCAGAAGTCAATAAAGCTCTTGATACTAATACGAAAGATAAAGCTGGATAAATGTTAATTTATGAGCATATCTTTACAAAAATTCCTCTTGAAAAATGGAAGATTATGACGACGACTGAATCTGGAGCAATAGTATGACAGATCCTAAAACGATGTCTTTCATGGAACATCTTGGAGAGTTACGGAAAAAGCTGTTTATATCAACTATAGCACTAATTATAACTTTCTTTATTTCATTTAATTTTTCTGAATATATATTTGAGTTTCTAATGTTTCCTCTCCATTACCATTTAACTGTTTCATTGAAAAATAAATACATGTATTTTATATTCCAGGATATACTGAAGGATACAAAGCTCGTTTTTCTATCTCCTACAGAAGGATTCTGGATCAATATGAAAGTTGCACTGGTTGCCGCAATATTCATCTCCTTGCCTCTTATTTTTCAGCAACTCTGGAGTTTCGTATCTCCAGGTCTTCACATGAAGGAAAAAAAATATATTTTACCTTTTATAATTTCAGCGACTATGCTTTTTTTGATAGGAGCTGCATTTTGTTTCTTTATTGTCCTTCCTTATGCATTAAGATTTCTATTGACATATAAAATTGGGAACTATATGATGCCTATGCTTTCCGTTGGAAAGTATGTTGATTTTTGCCTTAAGTTTATCCTTGCATTTGGCCTTGTTTTTGAGCTACCGATCATAATAATTTTTTTCACACGCATGGGTTTTGTTACTCCTGATACATTAGCAAAAAAGAGAAAATACGCTATTTTGCTCGCATTTGTTGCTGCAGCAATCCTAACCCCTACGCCGGATGTTTTTAATCAGACATTGATGGCTATCCCCATGATTGTTTTATATGAAGTAGGGATCTTGATGTCAAGAATATTCATCAGTCGGAGTTTAGTCCAATGACGACAATAAGAGGTAAGAGTCTGAAGGCTATTGCCTACGATATAGCAGAGGGTTATGTAGTTGTTAATCCTCTCTTTTTAAAGCCTCTTGATGCAGAATCTTTAAAAGGACTCTATCATGAACTTTTAAAGGCTCAAATAGAAATTCGAGGCCAAAAATTTCCTCAGGGAGATACACAGGCAATCCGATGGAGAAATACAAGGCTGCAGCGAATGAATTCAGCGGTCATGATAATAAAAAACTTTGCAAGAGAACGTCGTATAATTATTATATGAGTTTGACCACCTTAAAAAAGTGTGTTAATTTTAACTATGGAAGTTTCTGATGATATAAAGGAAGTGAAGGATATCCTTCAGAATATCTTAAAAGCAAAAAAAACTTTTAGGATGTATCCTCGAAACAATCCTGTTTACTTAAAGACGCTGGATGACACATATGCAAAATTTAAAGATTTCCTCGTTTACAAGGATCATCTAACATTTAAATTTAAACAGAATTCTATTCTTTATGATACAGAACAGATTTATTACAATCCTGACAAAGAAGATAATATTGCCCTATTTTTCTTTAAAGATGGTTTAAGAGAATTAACATTTAAAAATGGTTTGACACAGGAAGAACTTGAGGAATTTTTAAAAATAATTGCAATGGATTTTGATAGAGAGGCAATAGATGACGATATAGTAACTCTTTTGTGGGAAAAAGATTTTCAAAATATCAGTTATATTGTAGACGAAAATTTTCTTATTGATATTGACGAAGAAGATTATGCATCAACCGTAGAAGAAAAGGTAAAAGAAAAGGTTACAGACTTAAATGACCTTATGAGAGCTTATTCAGAAGGTTTTCAAGAAGAAGATGTGAAAAAAATTTCAATTGTATCACTTACAGATAATGACTTAAAATTACTTGTTGAAAAACTCGAAAAAGACACAGATAATAAGTTAGAAAAACTTGTAAACATTCTCTTCGAAATTATTTACCAATACGAAAATAAAAGTGAGTTAGAAAACGTTTCTTTATTTCTCAAAGATATTATTCAATTTTCAATGAAACATGGGGAATTAAAGATAATAGTGAATATATTGAAAATGGCTCAGCAGTTTATAGAAGAACCATCTTTTAAAGAAGAAGACAAGAAATATGTGAAAATGCTTTATTCATATACAGGTAGTGAGGAAATTATAAGTCTTCTTGCAGAGATTCTTGACAGCGGTATCGAGATTGAAGGAGGCATTTTTGAGGAATTCATTAGATTTATTGACAAAAATTCTATTCCGGCTTTCATAAAGTTTCTTGGCGAATTAAAAACTATCCGTGCGAGGAAGAGCGTCATCGAGGCTCTTATAATTCTGGGATCTAAAGACATACAGTCAATAGCAAAAGGATTAAATGATCCAAGATGGTATGTTGTAAGAAATATTATTTATATTCTCAGAAGAATTGGTGATAGAAGATCTCTTGATTATTTAATAAAAACAGTAAAACATCCAGATATAAGGGTCAGGAAAGAGGTTATAAAAACATTAGGGGAACTTGGTGGAAAAGAAGTGATCCAGATTCTTAAGGAATTTCTCGATGATACAGATATGCAAGTGAGAATTGCATCAGTAAAATCACTTGGCAATACAGGTTCAGAGGCAGCTAAAAAAATAATTTTTGAAAAAATTTTGGATAAGGCATTTAAGGATAAGGACATTGAAGAAAAAAAGGATTTTTTTGAAGTATTATCAAAATGGAAAGATCAAGATGTTCTTGATTTTTTAGTTAAAATCTTAAGAAAAAAAACGTTCTTCAACAGGGCAAAACTATATGAAAATAAGGCATGTGCTGTATTTTGTCTCGGATTAATCGGAAGCAAAGATGTTTTGCCAATACTTGATGAATTCAAAAATTCCGGGAATAAACTTCTAAGAGATTACACTCAGGCAGCACTCAAAAGAATAGAATATGGAAGTTAAAGAAGAAAAAGAAATAAGAAAAAACTACCAGGACATTATCAATCATTTATCTGTTATTCTTCGAACTGCACAAATTCATGATACAGATAATATTGCTGTTGTAACTGCTATTGAAAGATTTCTTTCTCTTATTAATTCTCTTTTGCGTTATGAAAATATTATTTCACTTGATCTCATAGGTGAATTTTTCTATATAAATGATAACAGGGTTCGTTACTCACTTGAACATCTACTGAACTTTGATTATTTAACGAGAGAATTAAAGAAACGTCGGATCGGGAGTATTATTTTTAAAAATATTATTAGTAAGAAAGATATTCAATTATTCATAAAGGCATTTCTTGCAGCAGGAATCTCAGATTCTCCTTATGAGATAATGTCTGATGGACTTGAGGAATCAGATAATATAGAGATAGGTATACTGAAAAAGATAAAGGAAGGGGAAGAAGTAGACAGGCGCAAAATAATTAAAAAAGTATATTTCAACGCAGTTTCTTATTCAAAGGGTGTTATAACAAAAATAAAGGCTGGAGAAAAAGTTAATATCAAAAAGGCAAAGAGAATAGTTGAAACGATGGTTGATCAAATATTAGAAGAAGAAAAGCTCCTTTTAGGTATGACAGCTATAAAAGACTACGACGAATATACTTATCACCACTCGGTTAATGTTAGCATTTTATCTGTAGCCCTCGGACAACGACTTGGATTGAGTAAGAAGATACTTACAGAACTTGGACTTGTAGCACTTTTTCATGATATAGGAAAGATCGAAATTCCGAATGATATTCTTAATAAATCAACTAACTTCACCGAGGATGAGTGGAAGCTTATCAAGCGCCATCCGATATGGGGTGTTATAGCAATTTTAAAATTAAGATCAGTTGATAATATATCCATTCGTTCATCTATTGTTGCATTCGAACATCATATGAATTATGATCTTTCAGGATATCCAAAAGTCCGACGTTATTCTGAGCTCGACTTTTTTTCGAGAATAGTAAGTCTGGTGGATCAGTATGATGCAATGACTTCTGCCAGGGTATATTCAAGAATACCTTTAGCTCCAGATAAAGCATTGAGTGTTATGATGGAAAGATCCGGCTCACAGCTTGACCCTCTTTTGTTTAAATTTTTTATTAATATGGTCGGAGTATTCCCAATTGGAACTTTAGTAATGCTTGATACAAGAGAACTTGGACTTGTATATGAGAGTGATGTTGTTTTTGCTGATAGACCTCGGGTAATGATTATTATAGATAGCAATGGTGAAAATGTCCGTGGACCGGTTGTAGATCTTAATGAAAAGAATGAAAAAGGAAAATATATCAGATCAATAGTAAAAACCCTTGATCCGAATAAATATAAGATAAATCTTGCTGAATATTTACTTTAAGAGGAGGTTAACATATGAAAAAATTTATCTTTTTTATGACAATGTGTTTTATGTTAACGTTAGTTTCAAACATTTTTGCAGATGAAAAACCACGAGTCGGCGTTTTAAGATTCACAAACCACACTAGTGCAGGTTGGTGGTCATGGCAGGTTGGCAGGGAGTTACAGGATATGTTAGCTGCAGAACTTGTAAGCACTAAAGCATTTCAGGTGCTCGAAAGAAAGGAGTTAGATGCTGTTTTAGGCGAGCAGGATCTGGGTGAATCAGGAAGAATAGACAACAAAACTAAAGCAAAGATAGGGAAAATAAAAGGCGCACAATATCTTGTTGCAGCTACTGTTTCTGCATATGAAGAAGAAACAAGCGGTTCAGGCGCAGGGTTTGGCATTGCAGGTTTTAGAATAGGTGGTTCCAAAGAAAAAGCCTATATTGCAGTTGATTTAAAGGTTATTGACACCGAAACCGCTGAGATAGTAGATGCAAGGACCATAGAGGCATCCTCGGCTGCAAAAGGAATCAGTTTAGGTGGTGGTGTTGGAATTTTTTCAGGCAGCCTTGCCAAACATGAAAAAACACCTACAGGAAAAGCAATTAGAGCCTGTATAATTGAGATTGCAGAATATCTCGAATGCTCTCTTGTGAAAGGTAAAGATGATGAATGTATGCAAGAATATACAGAAAAAGAAGAGAAGAGGAAAGAAAGGACGAAGAAAGCTATTGAATTAGAATAAGAATTTTTGAATTTTAGTTAAATTTTATTTATATTATATACAAAATTTATGTATAGTTGGGTAATATGATTATTGGAAAACCTCTTTTTTCAGAGAGTCAAATACAGATTCGTGTTAAGGAACTTGCAGATAGAATCTCAAAGGATTATTCAGGAAAAGACATAATTGTTATTGGAATACTCAAAGGTGCTTTAATGTTTTTTTCTGACATCATCAGGCGTATAACTATTCCAATTACCATAGATTTCATCATTGCCTCAAGTTATATAAAGACTCAAACATCAGGTGAGGTGAAGGTTTTTTATGACGTTCGTGAAGAAATAACTAATAAAGATATTATTCTTGTAGATGATATAATTGACACTGGAATTACTTTGAATAAAATAAGGGAGAGAGTTTTTTCAAGAAGACCAAAAAGCATAAAAATATGTGTGCTATTAAACAAGAAAGATAGACGGCTTGTTGATGTTCCACTTGATTATGTAGGCTTTGACATCCCTGATGAGTTTGTGGTCGGTTACGGGCTTGATTACGAGAACAAATTCAGAAATCTGCCTTATATTTCGGTTTTTAAAAAGGATATCAGAAGTGTTTGAATTGATGATAGAAAGTAATTTCTCCGCTGCTCACCAACTTAGAGGTTATAATGGTGACTGTGAAAAAATTCATGGTCATAACTGGAAAATTCAGGTATATGTTCTTGCAAATAAGCTAAATGAAATCGATATAGCAATAGATTTTCATGAACTGAAAGACTTAACTGAAGAAGTTATCGCTCCTCTTGATCATAGTTTCTTGAATGAGATATTTCCTTTTACTGAAAAAAATCCTTCTTCAGAAAATATTGCAAAATGGATTTTTGATTTACTCAAAAAAAAGCTGAACGATGACAATGTTCATTTATCTGCTGTAACTGTGTGGGAATCTGAAACAGCCTCTGCTACATATTTTGAAGAGTAATTTTAGATAAAAAACAATATTATAATAGATTTATATTTAAAAGGGAGGTTTCATTCATTTTGTCAATAAGAATTGCTATAGGATGCCATAGCTATCTTCTCGGTGAGGGCATTAAAAGACTTTTTAAAGGTGACCCTGATATAGAAATAATAGGAATATTTGATGAAGGTATAGACTTTGAAGAGATAATAAAACTAAATCCAGATATTATCCTTGCTGATTTTAAAATATTTCGCTCTTTCCCAAAAGAATTTCCGTTTGATGATAAAAAAGTAAAAATCCTTCTAATAAGTGATAAATCCTGGTTTTATGACTATGAAAAACATGTTCCTGAACTAATAGTTAGAGGGGTATCAGGAATCCTTTCTCCTGAAGCAGATTTTGCTGTGTTAAAGAAAGCTTTGAGGGTTGTTCATTCTGGAGAGTTATGGCTGGATCGTAAGGCAATAAAAGACGTAATATTGCAGATAAACCAAGCAGAAAAGAAAGTGCATCTTACCAAGAAAGAGAAGGAAATATTGAACCTCATTTGTGATGGATACAGGAATAAGGAGATTGCTCAGAAGCTTGATATTAGTGAATATACCGTTAAATCACATTGTAACAGGCTTTTCAAAAAGTTTGGCGTATCAGATAGACTTCAGCTTGCATTGTTTACGCATAAGATGTGGTATGGATGTATCTAAAAGTTTTAAAACTTTAGTTTGTAATAAAACATAACTTTTTAATGCAAAAATTAACCTTTAGGGTAATTGTAAATTCTTAAAAAATGGTTTAAAAATTAAATAAAAATACATCGTCTTAGAGGTAACAATTTTTAAGGGGGCAATATTTGATTTTAAGGATAATTTGTCCTAAATGTAACAAGGATTCATACAGTTCTTCTGTAGAAAATTTTAAGCCATGCCCTTACTGCGGAATAATTTTTAGCGGAAAATATGGAGCTGATAAAAGAAAAGAATATCGTAAAAATAAAGAAATACCATGTGTATGCACTTATAAAGATATTCAAATGGAAGCTACTACTGTGAATTTCTCAAATACCGGTATTGGTTTGAAGATATTCGGCATGCCATCTTTTCCTTTAGGTGACATATTAGAATTAAAATTGGCTGATTCTCCTATTAAAGCTGAGATTAAATGGGTAACAACTTCACATGATGAAGCTATATCACTGACAGGCCTTAAAATTATAAACGGAAGTTTTAATTCTATTGAACTTTAGTTTTAAATCTTTTCTCATACTTTATTTTCTAAAATTACAACTTTTTTCTAATTGAATTTTTAGAAACTTCAATAGATAATTATAAAAATACCTTTAGCCTTGATTATTCATAAACTATGGTTAATAAGACAGGTATTTTGCCTCTTTCCCCCTTTAATTCCCCCTTTGCGAAGGGAGGACCAAGAGGGGTGTATTTGAATGTTGGCAAAATAAATCCGCTTAAATACTATGTCCTGTCAATGTCTTAAAAATTTATGAATAATAGGGGTTAGTGCTATTTAAATATTCAAATGAATATCTTTGTCCTTATTACGAATCGTTTACTTTGCGAAGGACTTTGTGAACTTCTAAGAAAAGAAGAAGGCTTTCAAACATTTTGTTATCATGATGGTAATAAAATATTTTTTTTAAAACCTGATATTATTTTGATAGATATTAATAATCTTAACCAAAAACTTTTTTCACAATATCCTAATTCTAAAATTATACTTATTGATATCGGGATACATCAGGATGATATTATATCTGCATTGCTTTCCTATAAAATTTATGGAGTTATTTCAATACATACAGATTTAAAATTGTTTAAAAAAGCTTTAAAAGTTGTTCATGAAGGCCAGATCTGGATAAGTAACAGCACTTTGAAGGAGTTTCTGCATAACAAAGGGCTTATCTCTAAATCCGGTAAAATAAAATCTCTAACATTCCGCGAAAGAGAGATTATAGAATATGTCAGTCAGGGGTATAATAATAAAAAAATTGCAATGAAGCTCTCGCTTAGTGAACAAACTATTAAAGCACATTTAAATAGAATTTACAAGAAGTTCAATGTATCGAACCGTTCTCAGTTGATTGCGTTTAGTATGAATAACCACAAGATTAATAATCAATCGCATACCTGCATTATTTAAGTCATAAATTCAGCAATAAAAAGATAAGTAGAAAACTTTTAAAACCTATCTCCTTTTTGTTAGAATTAAATTTTAAAAAGGTTTTCATTTGGCAAGTTCACTGTGAACCTTTAATTTCTAAAAGATTATAGATTATGGAGGACAGAGATGGATTACTTTTTATCTGAAGAGCAAAAAATGATAAGAGATCTTGTTAGAGAAATAGCAGAAGATAAAGTTGTTCCTGTAAGAGCAGAACTTGATGAAAAAGAGGAGTTTCCATGGGAAATTATGAAAGTTCTTGCACAGTCAGATATCTTCGGCATCTTTGTTCCAGAAGAGTATGGTGGACTTGGTAAAGGTTGTCTTGAACTCTGTTTAGTTGTAGAAGAGCTTTCGAGGGCTTGTCTTGGTGTTGCAACAACATATGCAGCGAATGCACTTGGAACTTATCCGATTTTACTATTTGGAAGCGAAGAACAAAAGAAAAAATATCTTCCTGATATTGCTATAGGCAAAAGACTTGTTGCATTTGCGCTTACCGAACCTAATGCTGGAAGTGATGCTGCTGGCATACAAACAACTGCAAAGCTTGATGGAAGTGAATATATATTAAACGGAACAAAACAGTGGATTACCAATGGAGGAGAGGCGGATATTTATACAATAATCGCTATGACTGATAAAACAAAGGGTGCACGTGGGGCATCTGCTTTTATTGTTGAAAAAGGAACGCCTGGTTTCCAGTTTGGAAAGAAAGAAAAAAAGATGGGTATAAGGGCATCTACAACAAGAGAGTTGATATTTGATAACTGTAAAATTCCTAAGGAGAATATTATAAGCAAAGAAGGTATGGGATTTATTATTGCTATGAGGACACTCGATAATGCAAGGGCTGGTGTTGGAGCCCAGGGTGTTGGGGTAGCACAAGGAGCTTTCGAAGAAGCTATAAAATTTGCCAGACAGCGTATTCAGTTCGGACATCCAATAATCAGTTTTCAGGCTGTTCAGCATATGCTTGCAGATATGGCAACAGAGATAGAAGCAGCAAGGGCATTCTTGTATTGTGGAGCACGCTATATAGATAGTGGTGCGAAGGATATATCTAAAGTATCTGCAATGATAAAGGTTTTTGCAACTGACATGGCAATGAAGGTGACAACAAACGCTGTGCAGGTTATGGGTGGTTCTGGATATATGAGGGAATATCCTGTTGAGAAAATGATGCGTGATGCAAAAATTCTTCAGATATACGAGGGAACAAACCAGATACAGAGGAACATAATCGGACAGTCACTCATAAAAGAGTCTGCAAAAAAATAATTAAAAGGCAGACTTTTTAATCCTAAAATTGCATTTTTGGGTTAACCATCATGGAGAAGAGAAAGATAAAAATTACTATAAAAAATATTACCCTATTCGCAGAATTATATGAAACAAAGACTGCAATTGCGATTTATAATGTCCTTCCTATCGAAACAATTCCAGAAAAATGGGGAGATGAATACTATTTTGAAATCCCTGTAGAACTGCCACTTGATGAAACAGCCACTTCCAGAGTAAAAATTGGAGATATTGGTTATTGGCCACCAGGAAATGCACTTGCAATCTTTTTCGGGCCTACACCTATAAGCAAAGGCTCTGATCCTGTGCCTGCAAGCGATGTGAATCTTGTTGGTCGGATTATTGGTGATGCTACAATTCTCAGAGAAGTAAAGGGTTCTATCAGGATAAAGATCGAACATGCTTAAAAATAAGACTTTAGTTTAAATTTTTTTTAAAACCTTTGTAGGTCTTGACAAGATAAAGAGATTCAAAGATAATTATCAATGAATAAGTGAGAGGGGGGAGTGTTTATTATGTATAACAAAAAAATCAGTATTTTAGCACTAATATTTTCCTTAATATTTCTATTTTCATCATTAGTTTATGGCTCTGAATTAGATGATATAAAGAAGGAAATACTCATGAAAGGCGCCAAGTGGATTGCTGGTAAAACTTCGGTCTCTGAATTATCTCAAGAGCAAAGGAGATTTCGACTTGGATTTATTAAACCTGATCTTACAGGTGAAGAAAAGTTTATAACATTGGGCATTCGAATCTCACCTCCTTCGTCACTTGATTGGAGATCTAATGGAGGCAATTATGTCACACCTATAAAGGATCAAGGTGACTGTGGTTCATGTTGGGCATTTGCAACAACTGCGGCACTCGAGTCAAAAGAATTGATTACATATTCCTATTCTGGATTTAACAGAGACCTGTCAGAACAAATTGTAGTATCATGCAGTCCCATTGGTGGTTGTTATGGAGGCTATACGGATATCGCATCGAATTTTCTCAGAAATACTGGAACAGCCTCAGAGATATGCTATCCTTACACCGCAACGAATGGGAACTGTTCAAATGCCTGTTCAAACTGGCAAAACAAAGCACACAAGATTTATGAATGGGGTTATGTAGCAACTACTAATCCTACTGTAAATGCAATCAAGAATGCGCTATATTTGTATGGCCCATTGGTGACATCAATGGATGTATATACTGACTTTTTTTATTACACGTCCGGTATTTATTCATATACATATGGAACCTATGAAGGTGGACATGCGGTGTTGATTGTAGGATATAACGACGCCGGTCAATATTTTATCGTAAAAAACAGTTGGGGAACAGGTTGGGGAGAGGCAGGGTTTTTCAGGATTGCTTACAGCGAGTTAGACTCTGTAGTTTGTTTCGGCGATTATACCATTGCTTACGGCGATGCAATCTACAACTGGTTTGAAGAAAACGATCCTTCACCTTCTATTGACTATGTGGGAACGTGGAATGTATATAACTGTTCTTCCTGCAGTGATCATGCACTGATGTATTCTAATGAGATCGGAGCAAGATTAAACTTTTCTTTTGACGGTACAGGAATAAGCTGGATTGTCACAAAAGCCCCTATACTCGGTAAGGCAAAGGTATATCTTGACGGTTCATATCTCGGCATGGTAGACCTTTACAGCCCTTCACCTCAGTGGCAGGTAATATTGAGAAAGACTGGACTTTCATCAGGAAGCCATACTGTCGGCATTGAGGTATCAGGGCAGAAGAATGCAAGCTCGACAGGATACTATATAGACCTTGACGCACTTCAGGTATTGCCATAAATAATAAAATAAGAATCGAGATGTATAGTTTAGAGAGTGGGGCGAGTTTAAACTCGCCCCTTTTTTTAATATTAATAACTTGCTGCTGAAGTGCAAAGGAAATCTGCAAAAATAGGTCCTACGGTCTGATTTGCAAGTGTATTTGGATGTGAATCGCTGTCTGAATGGCTCCCTTCATAATCATAACGAAGCATGTTTGCATTGGAACTTCCATCATCAGGATGTGCAAGATAATCAAAGAGGTTAAAGCATCGAACATTCGGATGCCCGCTAAGATAAGTATCGCTGCACAGCCAGTCTGCAAATGCCCTTGCATTTGCTGCTGTGGTTGAATTAGTTGCCAGCCTGTGTAAAGGTGGTGTTGACATTACAATGAACAGACGGTCTGTGCGTGTGTCAAAGAAATCCCTCATTCCGAGATACCATGTCTGATATTGTGCTAATGTTGCAGCATCAGGTATATTCGATGCAGGGAAACACGATTTAAAGGCAATCACCTCATGGTTGTTGAGAATCTGATTTCGTGCATTGACATAATCTGTTTCGTTACTTGTCCATAGATTATATAGTCCATCAGGGTCTGTATTGTCACCAGGGATATTGTAGTTTGTGCCTGTAAATTCTCCCTGAGGATTACGAAGTCCATCAGAGTTATAACCGTGATCCCAGAATTCAAACTGTGTCCCATGAGAGGAGTTATATGTTGAGATTACTCCTCTCATATCTCCTTCTACAATCAAACCATCACCAGTAGAATGGTGTAGAAAGAAGAGATTTGTTAGTGTTGTTGGAGGGGGCTCTGAACTACTTGTTGTAGTAAAACTCCATGTATAATCCGCTGCCATTAGATTTCCAGCTAAATCCCTTACACCTGTTGTAATAGTTGCAGTATAAGTTGTGTTATATGCAAGATTGCCTGAAGGGGTAAAGGTGGCTGTGTTTCCTGAATATGTTACTGTCCCTGAAACTCCTGAGACTATAAATGTAGATGTGTTAATAGTTGATGAATCCATTGCCTCTGAAAATGTTGCACTTATTGTTGTGCTAACAGAAACTCCTGTGGCATTGCCTGCAGGATGGATAGATGTAATAGTTGGTGGTGTTGTATCAGCAGGAGGTGCTTCACCTTCAAAGTAATGGGAGATGTTGTTATTTGTTTCATTGCTCTCTGTTATTGTATTGTCTGCGTCAATCACAGCAATCACATATTGTCCTGAGGCTGACTGCCCTGATGAGAAACTGTAACTCAGTTTCTTTGTCTTGGGTTTGCCTACCTTCACCTTTCCAGTTGCAACCTGTTTCAGAAATGTATCTTGGCTATCATATGTGTTATCTGTTGAAAGGTAGTATCTCACAAAAGAAGTTGTGGCATTTTGAGTCCCGATATTCTGAATACTCAATGTCCCGTTTATCTTGCACTTTGTCCCGGTCTTCTTAGCCTTGCAGGTCTGTGTCATTGTGAGCCATTGACCTGTAAGATCTGGAAGATTGACAGTTTGTGTTACAGCTGTCCCGCTAAGAGATACGTTTAGAGGAGAAGAATCTGAATCATTCGATATTATCTGTAATGTTGCAGTTTTTGACCCTTCTGATGTCGGAGAAAAGGTTACTGTAACAGTGCAGCTTCCACCTTGAGAGATTGTTGGTGTAAGGCTTGTGCATGTGCCTAACTGAAGTA
>JACAFF010000041.1 GCA_013388455.1 Nitrospirota bacterium | reverse complement strand
GAGAATGGGAAGGTAGTGTATAGTGTTGAGGATAATGGGGCAGGGTTTAACATGAGATATGCAGATAAGCTTTTTAAGGTATTTCAGCGTTTACATAGTGAGAAGGATTTTCCCGGGACCGGGGTGGGACTTGCCATTGTGCATCGGATAGTAACCCGGCATGGTGGAGAAGTATGGTCTGAAGGGGAAGTTGATAAAGGTGCAACATTTAATTTTTCGTTGCCAAGCCAAAAAACATAAGATTGGGAAAACCGGAAAAAATATTTATATTTTTGATACTTATATGCCTGTCTCTATTGCTAAAGGGTTGTATTTTTCGGGTTTAATTAGTTAGTAGAAAACCATTGAAAGGAGACATTATGCGAAATATAAAAATTATTAAGATAACTCTTGCATGGATATTATTTCCCATGCTTATGTTACCGCATGAAATAGCAGCGCAAGATTACGGTGAGTCGGAACAATCTGAAAGATTTAAAAAGGAAGAACTCACTCAAATGCTTGCTTCAATTGCCCTTTATCCGGATTCGCTAATAGCTCAGATACTTATAGCATCGACATATCCGCTCGAAGTAGTAGAAGCTGAGCGATGGTTGCGTCAGAACAAGGGCTTGAAGGGTGATGAACTGGACAATGCTCTGAAACTGAAGCCATGGGATACAAGCATAAAATCGCTATGTCATTTTCCAGACGTACTTTTTGCTATGAGTGATAAACTTGACCAGACCAGAAAATTAGGAGATGCATTTCTTGCTCAGGAAGATGAAGTCATGGAGGTTATACAGGAACTGCGCAGGAAAGCTCAGGAACAGGGAAATCTCAAGACGACATCAGAACAAGAAGTCATCGTGGAGAAAGAAATTATCAGGATTGAACCTGCCAATACTCAGGTGATTTATATTCCAGTCTACGACCCTATTTATGTATATGGGCCATGGTGGTATCCAGCCTATCCTCCATATTATTGGTATTATCCTTATGGGTATGTAATCACCGGCGGATATATAAGTTATTCACCTCCTTTTTTTATTGGAATAGGTTTGTGGTCTTGGGTATGGTTTGATTGGCATGTGCATCATATTTATATAGAAGTCCATAAAACCAAGCGATTCCACAAAGAACACAAAAAGCAAGTTTCTGGTAAGGTTTACTGGCGTCATGACCCTTATCACAGGAAAGGAGTTGCTTACAGGGATAGTAAAACAAAAGAACGTTTCATAACAAAACCAGGATCTTTATGGTTGTCACCTTCAAGCCCTGAAATACGTGGATATCCGCCAAAAGAAGGTTCTGAGAAAAAGATATTTAAAACAAAAGAACAACCTGTTGAGGTTCAGAAAGGAATAATTGTCCCAGGAGCTAAAACCGAACCAAAAAAAATTAAACAGAAGCCAGTTCTGGATACCCCTTTCAGGGGAATCGGAAATGGAAGCTTTGAGAGGAAGGCAAGTGAAAGGGGAAGTGAAAGCCGCAAGAGTAAGCAAATAATAAGTCCGAGCAAAGTAATTATACAACCGGGTGGTATGTTCCCTGATAGCGGTAGCGGATTGAAATTCAGTAGATAGCCAAATGAGAATAAACAATAATTTTTCCATGACTATAGATGCATGATGGAGGAAAATAAATGAATAACAAGATATACCATGAGAAGGAAAAGATGAACTGGTTTTCTGTGATATTTTACCTCATCGTATTACTGGTATTTATGTTTTCAGTAGCTCCGTCTATTAAGGCAGATAGCCTTGATCAGCAGGGTTTTGATTCGTCTGAAGAAGCAGTCAAATCTCTTGTTGAAGCAGTAAGGATGCATAATCTGAAGAGGATTCTTTTGGTGTTGGGTCCGGCGAGCAGAGATTTAATCTCTTCTGGAGATGAAGCATCCGATAGGACTGATCGTGAAAAATTCCTCGAAGCGTATAAAGAAATGAATACACTTACACAAAAATCTGCTGATACAATGATTCTTTCTATAGGCATTGATAACTGGCCAATGCCTATCCCACTTGTGAAAAAGGGTTCAAGATGGTATTTTGATACGCAAAAAGGAAGACAGGAGATCCTGAACAGAAGGATAGGCAGAAATGAATTGAGCGTTATTGATGTGCTTCATGCTTTTGTCGATGCACAACATGAATATGCAACTAAGGATTGTGCAGGAAGTGGAAAGGTAGAATTTGCTCAAAAGATTATAAGCACTGAAGGAAAACATGATGGTCTATATTGGGATGCAAAAGAAGGTGAAGAAAGTCCTCTGGGACCATTGGTTGCTCAGGCTGCTGAAGAAGGCTATGCAAATCCAAATCTCCAGCCGTTCCACGGTTATTATTTCAAGATTCTGAAAGGACAGGGGAAATATGCTTACGGAGGAGCATATGATTATATAGTAAAAGGGAAAATGATTCTTGGATTTGCTATTATAGCCTTTCCTGCAGAATACGGAAATTCTGGCATTATGACTTTTATGGTAAATCAGCAGGGTATAATATACCAGAAAAATCTTGGCAAAAATACAAAGCGTAAAGCAGAGGCGATCAAGATATTCAATCCTGATAAAACATGGACAAAGGTTGAAAAATCAGTTTTATAATTACATTGAGTTAAATAAATTTTCGAGCAATGGCAGCATTATTTGGATTAAATTGAATTTATTTGCCTTTTTGGATTTGTTTCTTATTACTTATTTACTGAATAATTATTTCAACGTTCGGTAATTGTCCTTTAATCGCTTCTTCGATACACCTGTTGTCACATTGTTTACACGGACCTCCACAATATATAACCGCCTTGTTATCTTTAAATTCTAACAATTCTGCACAACTCTCATGAGCAGTTAAAATACATTGCAGACTCTCAAGAATTTCCCTGATCTTCTCTTCAGTATTTTCCAATGTTTTGTCTTCGATCCCTCTTACTTTATAATTTTATAATTAGTCCAGATTATTCGTTAAGACAGGACATAGTATTTTCGCTCATTCTCGGTCTTTGACCTCCGAGGGATTTTGCCTCTTAATCATTAATATACATACTGTATGAATATCGGCAAAATAAATCCGCTTAAATACTATGTCCTGTCTATACCCGAAAAATTTTATGAATAAAATAAGTAAGTATTCTATAAATTATATTATAAACATGTAAAAATTTTCTGCATTTACCACAGAATTGACTTATATCATATCTTTAAGTTATTTTCCATTATGGATTTTTTGAGCAAATTCAATATAATTGCCGCCATTTTTGTCTTTACGCTCTTAATCAATCTTCCTTTCGGATATGCAAGAGCAAGGGCAAAAAGATATTCACTAAGATGGTTCTTATATATACATATACCCATACCACTTATATTTATTGCAAGGATTATCTCTCATATCGATATAAAATACATACCAATTTTTGCATTTGCCGCTATTGCAGGTCAATTACTTGGTGGCAGAATGGAAATTTAAACTTGCTTACAACTATTCTTGTAAAACCTGGTATAATCGAACTTCGGGAAGTAAAAACTCCGTCACCATCTCGTGGAGAAATACTTGTAAAGATTAGAGCAGCGCTTACATGCGGGACTGACCTCAAAGCTTATAAACGTGGCCATCCGATGATACCTATGCCTGGAGTATTTGGCCATGAATTTTCTGGAATTGTCGCTGCTGTTGGTAGGGGAGTAAGAAGATTTAAAGAAGGTGATGGAATAATGGCAGTTCACAGCGCTCCATGTCTTAATTGTATCTACTGTAAAAAAAGGCTCTATAATCTATGCGAAAAGATAATGGACACAAAAGTTTTAGGTGCTTTTGCAGAATATATAGTCTTACCATCTCATATTGTTAAACAAAATGTTTATCATAAACCAGAAAATATAACCTTTGAAGAATCTGCTTTGCTTGAGCCTTTATCTTGTGTAGTTCATGGTATAGAATCTCTTACTATTAATAAAGGTGACAATGGACTTATTATAGGAGCTGGGCCTATAGGGCTTCTGCATTCATTGCTCTTGAAAGAAAAGGGGGTATTAGTAACTATAATAGATAAACATTTTTATAAACTGAGAGTAGCAAAAAAGGTGGGCGCAGATTTTATATCATCCCTTCCCATCAAGGGAGAGGAATCACACCCCTGTACCCCTCTCAAGAGGGAAGATATTTCCTCTACCCTTGCAGGTAAGAAGAATATTAATTTAAATAAAATTACCAATAATATTGGCTTTGATTATCTCTTTGAATGCACGGGGATACCAGAAGTCTGGGAGTCCTCTGTCAACTATCTGAGAAGAGGTGGAACAGTTATCCTCTTTGGCGGCTGTCCGTCAAGTACAAGGGTTACTTACGATACAGAAAGAATTCATTATGATGAGATAACATTGAAAGGAGTTTTTCACTATACCCCAACTGATGTGAGAAATGCATATAATCTTCTGTGTTCAGGAAAACTTGAGTTTTCGAAACTTATTTCAGGAAGATATTCATTAAAAAATATACAAAAGGCATTTGATAATTTATCAAAAGGTAAAGGAATAAAATATGCAATCATCCCATGAATTTACCCTCGGAATCCAAGACAGGCATTCGAAAGACAGAGCAAACTACTGAAGGATGCATTTATCGATTAAGTATTGATGTTAGTAAGATATTAGTAGTATATTGGTGGTGTGAAAATTAAGACATCAATCACTCTTCCGGAAGAACTTATTAGAAATATTGAAAATCTGGCCGGAAGGCAGCAGAATAAATCGGAATTTATTGAGAAGGCAGTAAGGGACTATATTGAAAGGCAGGTTAAATTAGAAAGGAATGAAGGACCTTATTATTCTTAATAAGAAGGCTGATAAACTCAACGAGGAAGCTGAAGATGTCCTTTCTTATCAGGTGGATTATGAAACGCGGTGACCTATACCGTGTATATAAAGGAGCCCCTCATGCCCCCGAAAAATTTCGTGTATTCGTTATAGTAAGCAGTCAGGTACTTATTAATTCAAACGAATGAAGCATTAAGAATTGCTTTAGATCTCTGATTTTAAAATTCCACCCGCGTTAGCCATATAAATAACTTGTCGATTTATGTGTTTATGAGTTATTCAGCCATATCAATTTTCTTGTTTTGGACAAGTCTGTATTTATATATAGCCAAATCCAGCGATAAAAACCTGCATTCCGAGCGGGGTGAGGAATCTCGTCGTTCAAGACATGGGCATTATTTTAATTGCATTATTCGGGTTAAGACAGTTTTATAATAGTTACGCCGATTCCTCCTTCTTCAGGTGTTCCACTTCTGAAAGAAACGATCAGCGGATGGTTCGAGAGATGTTCGTGTATTGCTTTCATTAACAGGCCTTTACCGATACCGTGAATTATTGTTATTTCACGTAAATCTGATAAGGAGGCATGGTTGATGAAATGTTCGAGTTTTGATATTGCTTCGTCAACCCGCAGTCCGACAAGGTTAAGCCTTGAGGAGACAGTTTTGTCAAATTTTTCTGTAAATAATGTGTATGTCTTTTCAAGAGGTAAAATATCTCCTCTTTTTTTACTTAAATCAGATAACGGGATTTCAATTTCTAAATTGCCAGTAATTACCTTTACACGATTTTGCTTAGAATTTATGTCAGTGATCATTGCATCATGACCAAGGGATCGGACAAAGACAATGTCACCCTTGTTGATTTCATTTATTGTAAGAATTTGATTATTTTCTTTATCATGTTTTTTTAGATTTTCTAAAACAGAATCCATTGTTGAATCAATCTGTTTAATAATTTTACGACTTTCGGCTCTTCCCTTTTTCTTTAATTCATCAAGAAGAGTATTCATTTGTCTTTTGGTAGCAGATATTATATCTAAAGCTTCCTTATATGCATTTGCAAGAATCTCCTTTTTGTTTTTTTCGAAATCGTGTGTTTTCTGTATCAATGTGCTACTTTTTTTGTCCAACTCTGAATGCTGTTTTCTGAGGTCCTCAAGTAATTTTTCATACTGCATCCTTTTTTCATGCAGATCTACTATCATTCTGTCAAAATCGATTTTTTGTGTTCCCAGCATTTTTTTTGCTGTTTCGATTATAATTTTCGGCAAACCGTATCTTGTGGCTATTTCAAGAGCATGAGACTGTCCAGGTTCACCAATACGTAATCTGTATAGTGGAGTAAGCATTTTTTGATCAAATTCCATAGAGGCATTTATCATGCCTTCTGTTTTATGAACAAATCCCTTAATTTCTGACAAATGAGTAGTGGCAAAAACAAGAGCTCCCTTCTTCCTCATTTCCTGTAAAATTGCACATGATAAAGCTGCCCCCTCTTCAGGATCAGTACCTGTGCCAAGTTCATCAATAAGGATAACAGTTTTAGAGGTTGTTTTTTTAAGAATGTCTGAGATATTAGATATATGTGCAGAGAATGTTGAGAGGTTTGTTTCTATTGATTGCTCATCACCGATGTCGACGAGGACGTTCTGAACTATCGGAAATGCAGTAGATGATTTGGCAGGGACAGGCATACCAGATAAGGCCATGAGAAGTAGAAGTCCTATTGTCTTGATAGCTATGGTTTTACCCCCTGCATTCGCACCAGTTATAACCATTACCGTGTTCTCAGTACCTAATCGAACGTCGAGAGGAACTATTTTTTGTGTATTATTTCCCATCCTCTGCAATGTTAGCTGGAGGAGAGGATGTCTCGCCTGTATGAGATGAATCGAATCAGAAGTATTGATTTGTGGATTTTCCATCTCTAAAAGGTCTGAAAACTTTGCGATACAATTTAGAACATCGAGATAAACAATAGTTTTAAATTCAGCCTGTAATTCATGTATCACGTTTCTTATGATTGAACAGAGATTCCTGAGAATACGAATCTCCTCAGCTTTATGTTCAGCCCTGAGATTTTCAAGTTCATTTGTAAGATTAATAATGCCGAGCGGTTCTATAAATGCAGTTTCTCCTGACTTTGAGACATCGTGAACCACCCCCTGAACCATTCCTTTCGAGTCCATCCTTACTGGTATGACCCATCTGCCTGATCTTGTTGTAATAAAATTATCCTGCAAAAAAACAGAGATTCGACTATCCCTGATTATCTCTTCAAGATTCTTCCTTATCCTTCCCTCGAGTGTCCTTATCTTTCCACGCAGTTCAGCAATTAGATATGAAGCGCTGTCAAGAATATTCCCTTCGCTGTCTATCGATTTTTCAAGTATTTCAAGAATATCAGGAAATCCTGTTAGATGGTCTGTAAGCTTTTTTAAAAAGGGTAGATCAAATCTGTTTTTCATCTGTTCTGATATGTGATAAGAAATGCTTAATACGGGAATGAATTCAGAAAGTTCACTGGCATCGAGGACAGAACCTTCAGGTCTTATTTTTGAGATAAGATCGGATATATCCGTAAAAGGGGATAACTTCAAAGGATTGCCTTCATTAGATAACTTGCGGATCTCAGCGATTTGTCTGAATCTGTTCTCAATATTATCTTTATCATGCATGGGATGAATCTTAAGCACAGAATTCCTTGATGCCTCACTATTTGAATAATCAGCAATAAAGCTAAGAAGCTTATCGAATTCAAGGAGTTTAAAAGTATTCGAAGGGATTGTCATGTCAGGGATTATAGTATTTCTTTTTCTTTTTCAAGTATTCCTGTTCAACATATCCGCCGTAATCGTGAGGATACTTATAATCTTTGCCATGACCAAGTTTTCTTGCTCCTAAATAGTGGCTGTTTTTCAGATGATTCGGCACCTCAATAGTTTCTTCAGTAGAAATGTCTTTCAAAGCACCTTCAATTGCTTTATAACAGGCATTACTCTTAGGTGCATTTGCAATGTATATAACAGCTTGTGCAAGAGGAATTCTTGCCTCAGGCATTCCAATGAATTCAACTGCTCTTAAAGCAGAGGTTGCAACAATCAGTGCCATTGGGTCTGCGTTCCCAACATCTTCTGATGCGCATATAACGATACGTCTCGCTATAAAACGTGGGTCTTCTCCAGCATAAATCATCTTCGCAAGATAATAAATAGCTGCATCAGGATCTGAGCCGCGCATACTTTTTATAAATGCTGAGATTGTATCAAAATGCTGATCACCTTTCTTGTCATAAACAACTACTTTTTTCTGAATAGACTCCTCTGCTGTTTGCAAATTTATATAAATCTTCCCATGTTTATCCGGCGCAGTTGTAAGAACAGCAATCTCAAGTGAAGATAAAGCCTTTCTTGCATCTCCATCAGACATTTTAGCGATGTGCTTAAGTGCATCTTCATCAATGATAACATCCTGATTGCCAAACCCCCGTTTTTTATCAAGCAGTGCATGATTCAAAATTTTTAAAATATTTTCTTCTGAAAGAGGCTTCAATTCGAAGACCTGACTTCTCGAGAGTAAAGCTGAATTGACGTAAAAAAATGGATTTTCAACTGTTGCAGCAATAAGTACAATATTTCCTTCCTCAACATCAGGAAGCAAAGCATCCTGTTGTAACTTATTGAAGCGGTGGATTTCGTCAAGAAATACGATAGTGTTTATCCCATTTGTTTTTCTTTTCCTTGCATCTTTTATAACTTTTCTGATTTCATCGAGTCCGATAGTTGCCGCGTTGAGCCATTCGAAATAGGATTTTGTTTTTTCTGCAATCACCCGCGCAAGTGCGGTCTTCCCTGTTCCAGGGGGCCCATAAAGTATGATTGATGAAATTCTATCTGCCTCTATCGCCCTTCTAAGTAATTTGCCAGCCCCGAGTATATGCTCCTGACCTATGTATTCATCAAGGGTTTGAGGACACATTCTAAAAGCGAGAGGTGGAGAAGAGGATGAAATAGCCCTGTCTTTAAATAGTTCCATAAATTATGTTTGCCTAAATGGAAAGAAATTTTCAAGCTATCTAATTCATCATCTCATTGGTAAAATATTAATAGCATGAAAAAATTAATTCTGGTTTTGTTACTTTTTTTATCCTCTTCTGCCTTTTCTCAGGAATACCTTGATGTTACACCTGACTACAGAGTAAAACTTCCAGAGGATTTTTATTTCAAAAAAGACTATAGAGTCCAGTGGTGGTATTTTACAGGACATTTGTTTGATATGAATGGCAGAGAATTTGGATACGAGCTTACATTCTTTGTTGTGAATGTTCAGAAAAGGAATTACAAATCTCAATTCGGCGTAAACAAGATATATATTTCGCATTTTGCCATCTCTGATGTAAACAATAATAAATTTTATTTTTATGACAAAGGAGATTCAGGGGCATATGGGTTCGCAGGTGCAAAAGAAGATGAACTGAATGTCTGGGTTGAGGAGAATACATTGAAAGGTAAAATGAATAAAATGCACATAAAGGCTTTTGATAGCAGTAATATGATCGATCTTGAGTTGATTCCATCAAAGCCTGTTGTTCTTAACGGTGAGAATGGATATTCAAGAAAGTCAGAAGAATCATCTTTGATTTCTTCGATATATTTTTCTTATACAAATATGAAAACCAAAGGGATATTAAAGATAGGTAATCATTCGTTTAATGTAAAAGGGAAGAGCTGGTTTGACAGGGAAATCTCATCAAGAAGCCTTTCAGATAATCAGAAAGGATGGGACTGGTTTGCGATACAGCTTGACGACGGAAGAGAAATAATGCTCTACATGATCAGAAATAAAGATGGTTCTATAGATAAATATTCATCAGGAACGCTCGTATATCCCGGTGGTAAATACCGAAAGCTTTCAAGAAATGATTTTAATATAAAAGTCTTAACTCACTATAAATCTAAAAAAACAAAGGCAAGATATCCTTCTAAGTGGGAAATCTGGCTTCAATCCGAAAATCTTATCCTTTTCGTTACACCCCTTATTAAAGATCAGGAATTTCTGGCTTATGGAACAACTGGTAATTATTACTGGGAAGGCACATGTGAGGTTGACGGGACTTCAAAAGGAAGGGCATATGTAGAGATGACAGGGTACCGAGAATGATAAAACTCGAAGGTGTAGAAAAATATTACGGGAATAATAGAGTTCTCAAGGGTATAAATCTTGAGGTAGAAAAAGCCGAATTTATTTCGATTATGGGTAGTTCAGGTTCTGGAAAATCCACATTGCTTAATCTTATCGGTGGTATGGACAAACCAGAAAAAGGAAGTATCTTTGTTAATGGTTCAGAGATATCGGCATATACAGATGAACAGCTTACACTTTACAGACGAAAGAAAGTAGGCTTTATTTTTCAGTTCTTTAATCTTTTGCCGAATATTTCAGTTGTTGAAAATATTCAAATGCCATTGCTTCTTAATGGAGATGAAAACATAAAGAAGGTCTACGAAATTATTGAACGTGTTGGACTTAAAGGTAAGGAGAACGTTTATCCATATCAACTTTCAGGTGGAGAACAACAGAGAGTTGCAATAGCAAGGGCATTAATACATAACCCTGAAATCATACTTGCTGATGAGCCGACAGGAAGTTTAGACAGCGAGACAGGGATAATGATTATGGAATTGATTACACAACTGGCAAAGGAGACAGGAAAAACCATAATACTTGTTACACATGAATCTTATATAGCTGAATATGCAAAAAGAATTATAAGGATAAAGGATGGATTCATAATAAAGTAAGAAGTAATTAATAACAGCATGCAAATATTGAAACTAATAAAGCTTCTCGTGATTAAAAATATGAAGGAAGAGAAATTTCTTACCTTCCTGTCTGTTATCGGTATTGCACTTGGTGTTGGGCTTTTTGTTGGGGTAAAGGTTGCTTCTGATCAGGCAATATCATCATTTGAATCGAGTATCAAAGGATTGAGTCCATATGAAAATTACGAAATCTATGATATCGGAGGCATAGATTTTGATGAAACAATATACAAGGATGTCCGCATAATTGAAGAAGAAAGCTTCCCTGTCCTGAAAACATTTGGCTACATCCCCGAAATAAAAGAAACGATTGACATTTATGGTCTATATTCTGTCAAAGCACTTCGCTATTTAAATATTGCACCTGAAAAAATTCCATATAGAGAAGAATTCTATAAAGAAATCAACGGGGTACTTATTACCAGAAAATTTGCTGATACGTATTCGTTGAAAAAAAATGACATTATCACGCCATTGGTTTATGACAGACAGTATCCTTTAAAAATACTTGATATTATTGATACAGAATCACTTAATGAAAACACGCTGATAATGGATATTGGAGACTTCCAGGAGTATTTTAAACGATACGGCTATCTCACCCGGATTGACCTCCATACCGACGATGAGACTGCAGATAAGATACAGAACAAGTTACCATCTCATTTAAAGATTCAGAAAAAAGAAGATATATTCAGAAATCAGAAGTCGCTTATTGCATCATTCCGATACAATCTCCAGTTTATAAGTCTTGTTGCCATACTCGTTGGGATATTCCTGCTTTATAACACGATATTCATTTCTGTTGTGAAAAGAAGGACAGAGATAGGTATTTTGAGAGGGATCGGGGCTGACAGGAAAACCGTTATTATTCTTTTCACTGTTCAGGGGATTTTCCTCGGCATATCAGGCTCATTGCTTGGGATATTATTTGGCCAATTAACTGCATATTTTTCTGTAGTCGCTGTAGAAAAAACAATCTCTACCATGTACAGCACAATATCCATCTCCGATTACATAATCACAGGACGTGATGTGATTATGGCTTTACTTCTGGGATTGATTATATCACTTATTGCATCAACAATCCCTGCTTATGAGGCTTCAAAAATAAGACCGAATGAAAGTATAAGAGAAGGGTCATTTGAATATAAGTTCAGAAAATACAAAAAAATATTTTCATTAGCAGGGATTGTTTTCATTATAAGTGGAATCATTATATCTTATCTCGATTATATATATACTCCCTTTGAATTCCCTGTTCTTGCTTATCTGGGAATCCTTTTTATAATTGCCGGCTTTACATTTATATCGCCCTTATATCTTTCGTTACTGTTAAGTCTTATTAAAAGACCCTCAGAAAAAATATTCAGGGCAATAGGAAGAATTACACTTGCTGATATGCAAGGAAATATATACAGGTTTTCAGTTGCTTTAATGAGTGTAGCTATCAGCAGTTCACTGATTATCGCACTTTTTACGCTGATATTTTCATTCAGAAACTCCCTGAGAGGATGGATAAATCAATATATTACAGCAGACGTTTACATAAAGCCGGCGTCATGTAAATCCAATTATTGTTTCTATCCTATCTCAGAAGAAGTAATTGATATTGTGAGGAATTTTCCTGAAGTTACAGGTGTTGACAAATTTCGCGCATTATACATTGAATTGAACGGTAGAAAAGTTATCGCAGGATTTGCTGATATAAAAGTAAAAAGGAAATACTCGGCAAAAAGGTATTTTGAAAGGGAATACGATGCTATTCTAAAAGAGATGGAGGGAGAGGAGAAAGTTGCTGGCATCTCTGATTATCTGAGCATAAAATATGGATTAAAAAAAGGAGATTTTATTGAACTCGATACGCCGGAAGGTAGACAATCATTCAGAATAAATGATGTTTCTTCAAGTTATTCTACAACATCAGGCTTTGTATATATTGACAGGAAATGGTTGAAAAAGTTTTGGGGACTTGATGATGCAACACAATTCAGTGTTTATGTGAAAGAGGGTGTTAATATTGATGCTTTTATCCAGAAGCTAAAAGAAAGACTATCCCCTTACTATGCTGTTGAGATATGGAATAATCAGGGGCTTCGTGACAAAATCATGGATATTTTCAATAAAAGTTTTGCTATAACATATGCAATTGAATTCATATCTATCATTGTCTCACTTATAGGGGTTATCAATACCTTGCTTGCACTTGTATTCGAAAGAAAAAGGGAAATAAGCATAATCAGGTATCTTGGGGGAAAATGGCAGCAGATACAGCAGACCCTGATCCTTTCAGCGGCTGTAGTAGGTATTACAGGGATATTACTGGGGATGCTCCTCGGCCCTTTAATGAGCATAATCTTTATGCATGTAGTGAATAAGATTTCATTCGGATGGAAGATAAATTTCAGTCTGCCATATTTCTATTTATCAATTGTGACAGTTATCCTTTTTCTCACAACATTATTTGCTGGCTTTCTGCCTTCAAAAGTTGCCAGAAAGATTGATCCGAAAAGATTTATAAGTTTTGAGTGAAAAGGTAGAGACATTAAACAATGAAAACTGCTCTTATATATTTAGATGATTTTGTTGCATTTGAATATGGGCCGGATCATCCTTTAAAAACCTTTAGACTTAAACTTACGTATGAGCTTATTAAAGCCTGCGGACTGCTTTCTTTGCCAGACACAAAACTCGTAGAGCCAATAATGGCGAGTAAGGAAGATATGCTGATGTTTCATGATGAGGGCTATATTGATATCTTGAAAATTTTAAATAATGGACGTATGATTCCTGTGGCTGAATTTTATGGAATCGGTATTGGTGATAACCCTGCTTTTAAAGGACTATATGACTGGTCAAGCCTTGTTGCAGGAGCGTCATTGAAGGCAGCATCTCTGGTGGCAAATGGTGAGGTTGATGTTGCATTTAATTTTGCCGGAGGTCTTCATCATGCAATGTCAAATTATGCATCAGGTTTTTGCTATATCAATGATCCCGTTCTCGCAATTATGTCACTTCAGAAGAAAGGATTCAGGGTGGCTTATATCGATATAGATGCACATCATGGTGATGGTGTGCAGGCTGCTTTTTATAAAACGAATAAGGTATTAACAATATCCATTCACGAAACCGGTAATAC
Organism: Nitrospirota bacterium; assembly: GCA_013388455.1. Taxonomy (NCBI): domain Bacteria; kingdom Pseudomonadati; phylum Nitrospirota; species Nitrospirota bacterium. The sequence goes on along the minus strand of JACAFF010000041.1, from coordinate 43,757 downwards.
ACTCTTTCCGGGGACAGGTTTTGAAACTGAAGCAGGAGAGGGTGATGGTTTGGGATTTTCAATAAATATTCCCTTGCCTCCAGCTTCAGATGACGAGCTCTTTCTTTACGCCTTCAATGAAGTTGTTCCGCCAATTATAGATAAATTTAAACCAGATATTGTTGTCAGTCAACTCGGAGTGGATTCTTTTTATAATGACCCTCTTGCACATCTGAGTTATTCAATAAAGGGTTTTTATGAGGTTGTCAGAAGGATAAAAGATATATCTCCAAAATGGGTTGCTTTGGGTGGTGGAGGATATAATATGTCTAATGTTGCAAGGGCATGGACTTTAGCCTGGGCGATAATGAATAGTGTTGAGTTACCTGATTATATTCCACAAGAATTTCTCAGTAACTATGCTCAATATGGTTTTCAGAATAAAATGATTGATGATAAGGAATATGATGAATCATCAATAAAAAGGGAGATAATCAAAACAGAAGTAGAACGCGTTGTCCGTTATGTAAAAGATAACATCTTCAGATATCACGGCATATGAGGATTTAGCACTGAGAATGATTTCGCTAAATTTAATCAAAGAACTCTTGAAGGAAGATTGATAAAAGGTTTCAAACTGATTAGAGGCTGTATATAAACTACGACCCCCTTCAACAATGCCCTTTCCCTCAGTGGGCGATGGCTGATAAATAGTCCCATTCTTTGAAGGGAGGGGATGAAGGAGAGGGTTAAATGATATACTATTGCAATCTTTAAAAGTAAAACCTGAAGGAGAATTCATATGTTTCACATAGCAAGTCCAGAGGACATTATTAAGGGGAAAATTACCGATGTTTATTTTGAAAGGTCTTTAAGAATCCTCAAGACAAAAGGAATAAATCCTGTAGTCAAAGCAGAATTTATTGCTAAAAGTCTTCCTGAAAAATGGCAATGGGCTATATTTGCTGGTCTTGAAGAGGCACTCTATCTGATGAAACATCTGCCGGTTAAAGTTAGAGCATTAAAAGAAGGAACAGTCTTTTATCCCTATGAACCCATTATGGAGATAGAAGGCAGATATCAGGACTTCTGTTTATATGAGACAGCAATCCTTGGTCTTATCTGTCAGGCTTCAGGTGTTGCAACAATGGCTGCACGTTTTAAAAAGCTTGCTGGCGAAAAACTTGTTATCAGTTTTGGAGCGCGTAGAATGCATCCTATACTTGCTCCTATGATAGAAAGGAACGCTTATATAGGTGGATGTGATGGTGTCGCAGTAATAAAATCAGGTGAATTAATTGGTGAAGATCCAATGGGCACAATGCCACATGCGCTTGTTTTGTGCTTTGAGTCAACAGTAGATGCTTTAAAGGCATACGATGAAATTCTTGAGCCCAAAATAAAGAGAGTTGCACTTATTGATACTTTTCTTGATGAGAAGTTTGAGGTATTAAATGTGGCTGAAGCTTTGGGTAAAAGGCTTTTTGCTGTCAGGTTTGATACCCCCGGTTCAAGAAGGGGAGATTTCTACAGGATTCTTGAGGAATGTAGATGGGAACTTAATCTGAGGGGATATAAGCATATAAGATTTTATGTAAGCGGTGGAATTAAAGAAGATGATATGCAAGTTTTGAATCCACTGGTTGACGGTTATGGAATAGGCACTTCAATAAGCAATGCTCCTGTTGTGGATTTTGCTATGGATATTATGGAGATTGAAGGAAAACCTCTGGCAAAAAGGGGCAAATGGTCAGGGAGCAAACGGCTTTTGAGATGTCCGAAGTGTAAATCAGATAAGATTGTACCGAATAATAGAGAAAAATATAAATGCTTATGTGGAAAGAAATTTGAAGATATACTTATTCCAGTAATTGATAAAGGCAAACAACTAATTAAGATAGAACAGCCTTCTGAAATAAGAAAGTTTGTTCTCGATAACATCAGAGATATCTCTCTATAATGCCTTCAATCTACATTCTCATTGCCATTTTTCTCTGGAGTTCACTTGGAATTTTCGTAAGATTATCAGATGTTCCAGTGCATATACTTATTTTCTATGTTAATGGAGTTTCACTGATTATTCAGGCAATTATTTTATGCCATAAAAATTATCGCAAGCAGTTGTTTCAGATCAAGAATATAAAGTATCCTTTGATACTGGGAATATTTTCACTTATAAATACTTTCACCTATTTTTATGCTTTCCAGAATACCACAATAGCTAATGCTGTGTTAACCCATTACACTGCACCTGTAATTGTTGCAATCTTAGCACCTGTTTTACTTCGTGAAATCATAACAAAAAGAATTATTATTATAATATTACTGGCATCTTCAGGTCTCTGGATTATGCTGGACGGATTTGCTTTTGAAAAAACTATGACAGCAGGCATAATAGCAGGCCTTATATCAGGATTTGCCTATGCAATCGTCATTATATTGCTCAGAAAATATTCACAGCAGTTTCATCCTTTAGTGTTAACTTTTTTTATAAATCTATTTCTTGGGATATTCCTTTTACCATTTGTTAAAGATTTTCCTTTAAAAGCTATCTGGATTTTTCTGGTCATGGGAATAATCCATTCAACAATTGCACCTATTCTTTACTACAAAGGCCTTCAAAAAGTTACAGCAAACAAGGCAGCAGTCCTTGGTTATCTTGAGCCTGTCTGTGCAATCATGTTTAGTGTTATATTCCTCTTCGAAATGCCAGGAATAAATACCATTATGGGAGGAGTTCTTATTATTTTTTCTGGTTACCTTGCGTTCAAGGGGTAGATTTTCATTGGTTTTTAGTCAACTCGACTAAGTTATTCTAATTGTATTTTTCGGTGTAAAAAATATTTGACAAATAATTAAGCATATGCTATATATTATATTAGAGGCGTGGGTCAGCCTCCTCATATACGCTGAGGGAGTTAATGTATTCCTCAGGGGGTCTCTCTCGCAGGGCAAGGTAGCCCTTGCCCTGTTAAAATTATAACACTTAAATGTTACCTTAAGATCTAATAACATCCACTGGTTGTATTTTGATTGCTTTCTGTGATGGATAGATACCTGCAAGAATGCCTACAGCTATAGTCGATACAAAAGAGATTACATGCCCTGCTGGCGAAATACTAAAAGGTAAGTCTGCAAAAACAAAAATCATAATACTAGCGAAAGAGCTCAATATAACACCCACGGTCCCTCCGCTAAAAGAGATAAAAGAAGCCTCTATTAAAAATTGAAGAATAATGTCCCTTTTCCTTGATCCAACTGCTCTCCTGATGCCGATTTCAACACGCCTTTCATTTACGATAAGTATCATTATAGATAGAATACCTATTCCTCCGATAAGAAAAGATATTACAGCGGAAACTCTTCCAAGAATTTTAATCATTGTCATAGCCTGTGTTTTCAATTCCATAACATCTTTTAAATCTATTACTGTAAAATCGTCGTTCTGGTTATCTCTTATTTTATGGCGATTACGTAAAATAAACTCTATCTCTTTTTTTGCTACAGGAATCAGCGATTCCTCTATTACCTGTACTGAAATATTATTGACATAGTCTTTATTTACAAATCTTCGGAGGAATGTATTGAGAGGAATAAATATCTGATTATCCTGATCAGCACCTGAAATGTCCACTCCCTTCTCTTCCATGATACCTATAACCTGACATGGAACCCTCCAGATGAGTATGTATTTTCCTATCGGATCTTCATCTGTAAATAACCTTTCTGCTACTTTCTTTCCCAGAACAGCAACTTTATTAAGATTTCTATTGTCATCATTTGTAATAAAGTTGCCTTCTTTTACGTGGAAGTTTCTTATATTAGTGTAGTTGGGTGTTACCCCAATCACAAGCACTGATTTAAGGACATTATTCCCATATCTGACAGGGAAATTTTCATTCCCTGAAGGAGAAACATCATGGATTAGTCTTGAACCATTTTTGATTGCTGAAGCGTCATCAACTGTAAGTGTGGTGGCTTCACTTAACAATCGAGTTCTCGTGCCGAATTTTCTTACAATGCCGCTCCTTACTATCAGAAGATTCACACCAAAATTTTCTGCCTCCTGTTCGGTTTTCTTGGACAGTGAATCTGAAAGATTGGATACCACTATAAGAGAGAATGTGCCAAGGAATACACCGAGAACAGCCAGAGAAGTCCTGAGTTTAAAATTCAATAATGAACGAACTGCTATTTTGAGATTTAGAAAAATCCTGTTCATCCTTTAATTGCCTCTACAGGAAGCAGATTTGAAGCTCTATTGGCAGGCTGTAATCCGAAAACTATACCAACAATCCATGAAAGAACTAATCCTACTACAAAAGCCTTCCATGAGAAATGTATTGGAAACTGAGCTATATACATGAGAAGATTCGAAGACAATAGTGCGAGTATAAAGCCACATAGGCCTCCAATGGTAGTTATTAACACTGATTCACCGAGAAACTGATACATTATATCCTTCTTTTTTGCTCCAATTGCTCTTCTTATCCCTATTTCAACAGCTCTTTCTTTTACTGATAGAAGGAATAGATTTGCAAGAACAAAACCAGCTACAATTAATGAAATGACACCTGTTATCCCAAGAAATACAACGAGTGAACCTGTCAAAGCGACGAGGAATTTGACAATATCCTTTGGTGAGATAATTGTAAAATCATCCGGTTCTTCTGGTGGCAGATGGTGTCTTTTTCTGAGAAATAACTTGAGTTCCTGAATATACTTTTGAAGGTTTTGCTGGTCAATGAAACGTATTCTGATTGCAGAGACGTATTTTGTTTCATTCTGTAACTTTCTCATTAGAGTAGTTATCGGGATTATGATCCTGTCATCAAGACGGTCTCCTGCAGGCGTAGTTCCTCGTTCTGATAGAACCCCCACAATCTGTACTGGCATTCTTCCAATAAGAATGGATTTACCTATCGGATCTTGTTCACCGAAGAGTTCTTTAGCAACAAATTGGCCTACGAGTCCGACATTGCGTAAACCTTTCACATCCTCTTCAGTAAAATCAGAACCCTGAATAACCGGCCATGTCCAGACACGACTATAATCACTTGTTGAGCCTACAATCATAGTCTGATATTTTTTTTCTTTATATGAAACTGTTATTTCTCTCATGGATGTCATCGGGACGACTAAATAAGCGCTATAGAATGCCTGTTTTATTGCTTCTATGTCATCAAGAGTTATAGTTTTTTGTCTCTGCCCTGTTGCTCTTGCTTCTTCCCCGCTGCCGAAAACCAATAATGAATCGGGACCAAAACGATCTACTATCTCAAAAGCTTTTTGATATGCACCTTCGGTGGCAGCAACAATAATAGTTATAGATGCTATGCCAAGTGATACACTGATAAGACAGAATAGTGTTCTCAATTTGTAAGCTCTAACAGCCTTTATTGATTGTGAAACAATTTTTATCAACCTTTGCATATTATTTAAAATACTTTCGTCTATAACATCATTCTTTCTTGCTCAAATCGAAAGCATAGGGTGAGTCCATTATTCGATAATAATCCCATCCTTTATATTTATTATTCTCTTTGCATATCCTGCGATGTTTGGGTCATGTGTTATAACAATTAGTGTTTTTCCTTTAGCATGCATATCAGTGAGCAACTGCATGATTTCGCCTGCTGTTTTGCTATCGAGCTGACCGGTTGGTTCATCTGCAAGGAGCAGATCAGGTTCATTAACTAATGCTCGGGCTATTGCAACACGTTGCTGCTCTCCTCCAGAAAGCTGATTAGGTCTGAATTTAATCCTTTCTCCAAGTCCTACCATTTTGAGAAGATCAACAGCATATTTTTCTATCGAATCTTTCTTTGTTTCAATATATAATGTTGGCAATAAAACATTTTCCAGGACTGTAGCATATGGTAGTAAATAAAAATTCTGAAATACGAAACCAATATGTTCATTTCTTATGACCGATAATTCATCATCTGAAAGAGAAGAGACCTCTTTATCCGCAAGAACATATCGACCTGAAGTTGGAACATCAAGACAACCAATGATATTCATGAGTGTTGTTTTTCCTGATCCAGATGCTCCCATAATAGCTACAAACTCTCCCTTTTCTATCTTAAGATTTAATCCCTTAAGAATCTCTACAGGGACATTACCGATCATATAAGTCTTTCTGACATCTTCCATTAAACAAAGAGGCATTGCAAATGATTCCTTTATTTTTAAGATTTTGTTGATACTGGAATGATTAATTTGGTGGCAAGAATATCACCTTCTTTAACGCCTGAAATAATTTCTGTATAATCTTCTCCTCGCAAACCAGTTTTTAATTCAACTTTTTGAGTTTTATCAGGCCCTGTTACAACATATGCAACTTGCTTGCCTTCTTCAAATTTGATTGCTGCATTCGGAGCAATCAGGATGTTATTCTTCTCATTGAAGATTATCTTTATATGAGTTGTCATTTCTGGTCGGAGGTATATTGCGTCATCCTTTGATACCTTTACAATAGCAAGATAATAAACGATGTTATCCTTAACAATAGGTTGTGGATAAATTTTTTCAATAGTCCCATAAAATTGTTTATCAGGAAATGTATCTACAGAATACTCAACCTTCTGTCCGTTTATTACTCTTCCAATATCGGTTTCATCTACATATGTCCACATCTCAAGCAGTGTTGGATCAAGCACTGTTACAAGATTTGCAACCTGAAGACCTGCAACGATTGTTTCGCCTTCCTGAGCAGTTATATCTGCGACAACACCGTCTATAGGGGCATAAATGCGTGTATAACTTAATCTTGTTTCCTGTTGTTTCAACTGTGCAGCGATATCATCGATATTAGATTTAGCAATTTTGCGCTGTGTTTCATATTCACTCTGTAATCTTTTCAAAATTGCGTCTGCCGCATCGAATTGACTTTTTGCTTTGTCAACAGCATCTTTCGTAGTATATTCATGTTCTAATAATTCCTTTTCTCTCTCATAGTTTATTTTCGCATATTCATAATTGGCTTTTGCCTCTCTGATACGCTCAGGATATGATTGTTCTATCTGGATTAAGGTGTTCTCTGCAACTAAGAGGGATGCTTCCTGCTGTTCTACTGCTTTCAGAATCTCTCTGTCATCAATAAGTGCAATAAGTTGCCCTTTTCTTACCCTATCTCCAATTTTTACATTCATCTTTATGATAGTACCTGTTGCACGTGCTCCAACCTTTACAACCGCTCCAACCTGAGGTTTTATGATACCTGTCTCAACGAGAACTCCACGTATACTGCCTTTTTTGACTTCTGCTGTCTCCAGAACCTCTATTGTAGTTTTGTTGAGACTTTTATATATAAAAATAATTACTGCTATAATGATAGCTGAAACTATTGGCAATAAAATTTTCTTCATCATATATTCCTTTCTATATTAATCCTGTAAAGATTCAAGACTATGAATGCCTGCTGTCCTTTCCAGTAATGTCTTAGATAATATAAGGCTCAATTTTGCGTTTACTAATTGTTCCCGTGAATTTGAAAGAAGACTCTCAGCCAGTATAAGGGATAGTATGTCAGCTTTACCAACTTTATACTCTCCCAGCGCTTGTGAATAATTATGTTCTGCCTGTTTTAATTGTTCCTTTGCAACGAGAAGATTTTTTGAGGCAGTAATATAGTCTTGATATGTATTGTTTATATTAAGCAATAATTGCCTTTTCAGGTCATTTAAATTTTCTACTGTAATTCTTCTATCAAACTCTGAAGATCTCAGTGTATAGAATTTGCCTAAATCAAAAATATTCCATCGGGCAGTTAATCCAGCAGTTTTTTCTTCTGAAAAAGAAGTTCTTGATAAATCCCCTCCGGTTTTTATATACGATGCATTTAGATAAATACTCGGGAAGAAAGAACTTCGTGAGACTAATTTATTCTGTTCAGAAATTTTTAAAAGATCTTCAGCCTGTTTTATTTCAGGCCTTTGGAGAGTTATAAAGAAAAGCTTGTCTATATCTGGATATTCATCTTTAATATCAAGAGACCCCTGGAGCACTTCTTCAGTATCAAGTGGATTCCCTATAAGAGAATTTAAATCAGAAAGTGCCTTCTTGTATTCACCTTCAGCCTGGACCAAATTGAATCTTGCCTGCTCAAGTCTCACAGATGCTTGAAGTGTATCTGATAATTTTGCTACGCCAAATTTATATCTTCCTTCAGCAACCTCATAATCTTTTTCAGCATCCTTCAATTGTATCTTTCTCTGTTCCTCGATCTCTTTCTTTGCTATTGCATTGTAAAAAGCGACTTTTACATTGTATTCAAGATCGAGGAGATTCTTCTTGAAATCTTCTGTACTAATGTCGAGATTTAGTCTTGCAATATTCCTTTTTGCCTTTCTATAGCCTCCATCAAAAAGCGTGTAAGCTAATGTGAGGTCATATGTTCTCGAGGTTAATTCTTCCTGTGAAGTAAAAATACGTTGGTGGGTAGTAGATGCATCAATACTCGGCAGGTAAGGTGAAAATGAAGAATGAAAAATAGCTTCTGAAGATTTTATCTGTAATTCAGATGCCTTATATGATGGAAGGTTCTGCTTTGCCAGTGATAACGCTTCCTCAAGAGTCAGCGAATTTGAGATTGAAGGAACGAATAATAAACAGATAATTGAGACCAAGAAGACAGGCCAAAAAATTATTTTTGAAAAATCCATCTGATATTTTTCCTCCCACGAATAAATTCTTTCCTTTTAAATATCTTAAATTAAATTTAAACTTAAAGAAAAGATATATGAAATAGGTGTAAGATAATATATAGATAATAAGGATATAAGAACATCATGGATCCAATTACTCATAGTCTTGCTGGTACAGTTTTTTTCAATCTCGGCTTTAAAAGGAAATTTACCTTATTGGTTATTATCATTTCTTCTCTTGCACCTGATTTTGATTATATTACACGATTGTGGGGTGCAGATGTTTTTCTAAGGTATCACAGGGGTATAACGCATGGGGTTTTTGCTTTAATTGTTGTGCCAGTAATAATCGGACTGCTATTTGGCTACAGGAAAGGTTTCTTTTATTATACAATTATATCTTTTTTTGCATATGCAATACATCTTTTCCTTGATCTTACTAACCAATATGGAACGAGAATTCTATCTCCTTTTGACTGGGAACAATATTCGCTCGATCTGATTTTTATTATTGACCCATATGTTACATTAGGTTTCCTATTTTCTTTAATTTTGCTCAAATTGATGAAAAGAAAAGCAACAGTTATTGCATTCATAACATTTATTCTTCTCTTTTGTTATACAGGTGCTCGATATTATCTACATGGTGAAACAGAAAAATTTCTTAGGGAAAAAGTGGATGCTAAAATTTACAAGCTCTGTCCCCTGCCGAATGATTTTTTGAGATGGTGGTTTATTGTAAAGTCAGGAGACAAGATACAGGTTGGATTTGCTGACCTTTTTACACAGAGGATATGTATTCAGGAGACATATATAAGAGATGAAAGCAATCCTTTCATAGAAAACTCAAAAAATACGCGAGTTGTGAAGAATTTTTTATATTTTGCGCGCTTTCCATATGCTGAAGTTAAAAAAGATTCTGAAAAAATTACGGTGATATGGCGTGAGCTTTCGTTTTCGTTCAGGGCAGGAGAAAATTTTGTTGCTAAGGTAATATATGATATGGATGGGAATGAACTGGGATCATTTTTTAAGTTTTAACTTAACCAAAATAATGCAAATATTGCTCAAAAATTTCTTTAACTCCATTTAAATACTATGTCCTGTCTTTTTTCACAACATCTGCATTATTCTAATTGCATTTTTCTGGTTAACTCGATACACTTTCCTTTTATTATTTTTAAGCTTGAAAGCTTGTTAGTAATTAATATTCTGGATAAGTATGCTCTTGATTACTTAGTCTTAAATAAAACATTATAATGGCAGAAATAATCAGCAGTTCTCCTGAAAAAAACAATGGCCAGTTGAATAATTCAGGAATATATGTTGAGATTATCTCTTGAAATCGTGGGGCCGATGAAAGGCTGTGCAGTCTCGTAATAAAACCACCTTCAATAATAAGTTTTCCATAATTCCAGATAAAAGATGTAAAGATAATTAAAGAGCCACATAATAGTAAAAACCATTCTAATGGTTTAATCCTTACTTCCAGACCTTTTATCTGAAAAGAAAAAATTAATACTGAGATTACAATCATTGTTATGGCACAGATAAGAGGCGCCATAACAGGTCCTGCCCAGACTACAGGTATAAGGAAGAGAATATCCCATGTCAGTAAAGATGGTGGCCAGTTTAATAGCACTTTCAACCAGAAGTAATAAAAAATGTCCCATAAACCGAAACAGAATAGAAAATATGCAAATCTCATATAAAACGACTTACCGGCAATGAAGGCAATTGATATGAGGATGATTATGGTTGAAATTTCACGGAAGAACTCAATAGAGAATCCGTGCAGAGCAATTATTTTAAGAGGGAATTGAAATCCTTCAGGGTAATAAATCTGTCTCAGGTAAACAACTACAGCAGCTTCGAGATAGCCCATTGCAATACCGAAGAGAGTAAGGAATGCAATAGTCATTTTTATCATTTTAATCTGTGATTTTTATCCTAAAAATGTAGCTCATTGAATATAAATGCAGGCACAATGGTGTAATCATATAGTGGTTATAGAAAGATTTAAGTGATACCTTAAAGTTGATTTATTGATATACCATTGATGCTATCTTTACTGTTAAGTCTCCGAGCATGTTTGTATAGCTTCCAAGTTCGTTATCATACCAACCGTATATGACTGCATTAGTTACAGGAATCTCAATCTTGTCAGGGATACAGGCTTCAACGTCTCCTGTAATTTTATAAAGTTTCTTTATATTAAGAGAGATGTTCGCAGTTCTTGTATGCGTTTCATGTCCTTCAATAATTGCAGCAGGACCATATAGTCCGATTATATCAGAAGATACATTTTGCTCATCAGTATATTTTATGTATCCTCTTTTTTCACGTTTTTCAGCTTCGCGATATATATTATTGATAATATCTCTACTAACAGGTGCTTTGTCCGGATCATCATAGAGAGTAATAACAAGAATTATAAGTGAGCCTGTTGAAGTGGGGATGCGTACAGACTCTGCCATAAAACCTATTTTATTCATTTCTGGTATAACAAGGCCTAGGGTTTTAGCAGCACCTGTAGTAGTAAGGATGATATTATTCATTACACTTCTGGTTTTTCTGAGATCTGTTGCACCTGCCTTGGGCAATCTGTCCAGAACAGCTTGAGTTCCTGTAGCAGCATGAATTGTATCCATAGAAGCGCTTATTATCTTTTCTGACCCAAAATAATCCAGCAAAGGCTTAACCATATGTGCAAGACATGTAGTCGTGCATGATGCTCCGGAGATTATGTGATGTTTTGAATGATCATACTCCTGCTCATTGATTCCCATGACAACGGTTATAATATCGCCTGGCATAGGAATATTTTTTTCCTTTATTTTAAAGGGAGCTGATACCAGAACCTTTTCTGCTCCACCTTCGAGATGTCCTCTTACCGATCCTTCCTTTACATCTGCATCAGCAACTGGATTTGTGAACTTGCCAGTTGCCTCAACAACCACTTTAACACCATAGTCTTTCCATGGAATATTTTTGGGATTCCGTGTTTCTCTTAATATAGTTACAGGTATACCATCTATCAGCATAGTGCCATTTTCTTCGTCAACCTGTTCGATTATCCTTTTTGCTTTGTAACCGTAAAGATAATTTTGTAATAAACCATATGTTGAGTCTTTTTCTATATAGAGGGCTATATCATGAAGATTTGACCCCGCTGTTCTGCCAATATTTACTACTATTTCAGAAAAATATTTTCTTCCGATATGATTCCAGAGGGTCAATTTACCTATTCTTCCAAGACCATTAATACCAAGAATTTTCTTTTTCTCAGATATGATTTTCATTTTTTTCTTTTCCATCGTTAACCCCTTATTTTTATTTTTGATTATTATACCACTTAATTAATGGTCTATAAATCTGATATGATTTCTGCCTTAATCTCTTCAATCAGATGTTTACCGGTATATACTGAACCATTTCTTCCGTCGATACTTAAGAAATCTCCCGTCTTTAAAATTCGGTTGTTTATTTTGCATTTCTTTTCTTGTTCCCAAACAATAAGATTGTTGCATCCTACAACACATGTTTTACCGAGACGGTTTGCAATTATTGCAGCATGAGAAGTTGAACCTCCACGCGCAGTAAGAAGGCCATCTGCTGCTGATATATGCTTGATGTCATCAGGCACAGTATCTGATCTTACTAAAATTACATTTGCAGACGGATCTTCTTTCTTAAAATGTTGTATTTCATCTAAATCGAAGACGATTCTGCCGCTCATTGCACCTCCACCTACGCCGATTCCTCGTGAAATATAGTGAGAAAGTAGTTTTTTAGAAGGCATAAAAGCCATGATTTTCTCTTTTCTTGAAATAGTCATATCACGTGTTTGAAGTATAAAGAGCTTGTCCCTACTTTTACCTTCGAAAGTGAATTCTATCTCCTGTGCTCCCCATCTTTCTTTATAAATCAAATCTTTAATTATCGTAAGGAGTTCTTCATAAACTTCAGGAAAGCTTTCTTCGAATGATGGTTCTGTTATTCTGTCTTCAAATGGTTTTTGATCATTTGAAATAGGCAGAGTTTTGACAAGTCCCAATACAATGTCTTCTCCCTGAGCACCTGTAGCAAAGTCACCCCATAACAGAACTTTGTCAGATGATTCATAAGGGTTACGGGTGAAGAGAACACCGGTTCCAGCTTCGGTCCCGAGATTCCCATAAACCATAGCTTGAACTATCACCGCTGTTCCCCAGTTTTCAGAAATACACAACAGTTCGCGATATGTCTGCGCCTTTTTTGAAAACCATGATTGAAAGACCTGCGCTATTGCAATCTTCAACTGCATTTTTGGGTCATCAGTGATTTCTATACCGTTGCTCAGAATAGCTTCTCTGTAAGCAAAGGCCATGTCCTTCATCTGAGTGGGTGAAAATTGAATTTTCTTAGAAACTTTATACTTTAATTTGAACGAATTCATAATGTCATCAAATTTATCCCTCTCCATGCCGTATGACATTCCCCAGCATTGTAGAAATCTTCTGTAACAGTCCCATGCAAACCATGGTCTTTTAGTTTGATTAATGAGTCCCTCAACAATTGATTCATTTATTCCAACATTCAGAAAAGAAATCATCATGCCAGGCATAGAGATGGCTCCCCCACTTCTCACAGAAACTAGAAGTGGATTTTCTGGATTACCAAAAAATTTTCCTGTTAATTTTTCGAGTTTTTTAATCTCTTCAGTAATTCCTTCTTCAAGATGCTCTCTGGCATAAAAAAATTTATTTATTGATTTTTCACAACGGAAAACTTCTGTAGTTATAATAAAACCAGGTGGCACAGGAATTCCCAGAGAAGCCATTTTGACAAGATTATATCCCTTATTGCCCAGATGAATTCTGTCGTATGTTGTATTGTTAGGTGAATATATGTTAGAGAGTGACTTTTTAGGATCATAACTCATAAGCAGATCGAGGTTTTGTATATCAAGTTCTTCAGATTGTTCAAAAAGAGTTTTTAAAATATTACTTATGAATGTGTCAAGCTGTTGCAGGCCAAATGAGCTTGCAACAATTTCCCTCAGGAATTGTTCGGATACTGTATGAATGAATTCAAATTCAGTCTTGGATTTGCCGACTCCGAGATATTTCGGTAGTATATTTTTCTCGCCGATTTGTAAAATGATCTTTTTAAGATTGTTTTTAAAAACATCGTTGTAATAGGTATTAAGAATATCCTGTACTGCTTCTGAAAATCCCTTAAAAATGTCAATATATTGCGAAAAAGAAAATCTTCTTACTTCGAGAGCAACACTTAATAATTCAAGAGTATTTTCGAATCTATTCGATGAAATTCCATCAAGTTGCATTGCTTTGAAAAATAGTTTTGCAAACCTCTCAATATCAAATAAAGTTGCCCTTGTGATAAATTTTAGATTGATTGAACAAATAAGTTCTTCGAAAAGTATATTAGCCAGATTTTCAAGGCGGAATGTTAATGCAAGTGCATCAAATTTCCTCTCATTATACTTACCGTATATCGAGGCTATCCCGACTGCTATATGTCTTTTGCGGAATAAATTTTCAACAGGTTCAAATTTTTCTGGAGACAGTATGATGTCTTTCAGCATCTGCATATAATTCAATACTTCGTCAAGCTTGTCAAAAACATTTCCATTCTCAAGGCTGGTAATTAATGTTTCTGGACTGGGAAGCCCCAGACTCTGAGCAGACTTCAGATGATCTTTGATATGCTGTGGATCGAGTTTATATTTTTTTCTGAGCAGATGATAAAACTTTATAGCGAGAAAAGAACGTTTTTTCTCCCTGGCAGATATATGAGGAATACTATTTGTTATGTGAATTATTTCTTCATCAGATAATGTGATAAGGTCTGTTATTGAATGGAACCCTTTTTCTCTGAAAATGTGATTAAAGATAATATGTAACTCATCGATAAAATGGCCATCTGTTTTTATTCGCTCATAGAGCTCAGAAGGTATAAATTCTTTCAGATAGCTTTTGTTTTTTGTTAACCAAAAGTTGATAACGCTCTCTATAAAATCAACAACTCTATAACTGCTTTCAACATGACTCTGTTTTCGCAGGAAATGAACAAGCAGATCAGCTCTTCCAGTTATTTCATCAATCTCTGTAGAAACTTCTCTTAAAGGACCTTCTGCGCCAACTTCGCTGAAATAGACAGGGAATAATTTTGCCAGCTTTTTCACCAAAAAATAAACAGGTTTAATATCACTATTAAGAAGCTTAGTTACATCCTTCTGAAAGATATCAGTATCATCAATATGGACACCTGCAAGTTTTAGATTGATTATCAGAGCAGATATGAGTGATTTAGACCACTTAGGGCTGTTCTCTATTAGCTCGAGCCATGTGCGAATATTTTTCAAATGAGTTCGGTTTGATTTTACCTGCCATTCTTCTGTGGTGCCCTGAATTTCAGGATATTGAAATCCGAGAGATATTATTTTGTTATGATACCATTCAACAAGTTTGCTGCTACCAGTTGCATATATTTCATTACCAATACTTTGAATCAGGTATAAAACCGTTTCTGGAAAATTGGTCATGCACTTTTTCAGGATAATGAAGAGGTCTACAAGAATTTTCTGTATTTGTTCATGCTGTTCGATTTTTATAATGCTTGAAGCAGTCCGATTTATTTCCCTCAGGGTATTTTCGTGTATACTCGAAAGCCCTTTTGTTTCCATGATTTTAAAAAGATAGGATATTTTTAGATTGAGGTCTCTTGATAAATTACCTGTTATATTTAATTTGCTTATTAGATCCTCGTGATATTTAACAAGTTGAAGATACCCTGGCAACTGTAGAAGTTCTTTTAAACGATGCATTTGATCAGATGAAGCATTTATTGTTTGAAGATGTGACAGGATTTTTTTTAAATTTTCATGTGATAATGGAAATAATAATTCTTTTATATTTTTTAGTTCTTTTTTACTCAGGTCATAATTATTTCCGTCACAAAACCATTTTATAGGATCTGGCTCATTTAACCAGAATTCATAAGTCTCTGAAAAAAATCTGAAAAGCAGGTTGTTGAATTGAACAATGTCCAATTGATTCGGCATCTTGCCGTAAATGATCTGTCCCAATTTTTTCAATTGATGTGGATTGGTGATTAGCATGGAAAAATGGTTTTTATCGAATTGAAAAAGTCTTTGAAAACAGTAATTCAAAATTGCTCCATATTTATTCAGATTATTACTGCCATCAATAAGAATTTTTTCAATATAAAAGATAAGCCCATCTATTGCGGCCTGTTGCACGGATGGATCTGTTGAAGAATCTATGGCCTCCAGAAAAATAGATATTACTGCTTTGATTGCTTCACTTCCTTTTTCATGATGGTCGTGAAGATAAAAGTTTTTTAGAGCATGATTTTTTAATTCTTTAACAATTGTATCCCATTTTCTCGGAGAACTTTTTAATTCTCGAAATAATATTTCAGAAGCACTCATTATGCCAGGATAGGCTTTTACTACATCCTGTAGAATTTCATATTCAGATGGTGATTCCTTAGCTATATTTGTTGTCATCTTAAATCCCTTTTTCATTATATAATATAATATTTTATACGGAAAACTATTATATTTGACCCAGATATACCTATAAAATTCTAATTGCAAGCCCTTAAACCATTTGGGATGTGACAATCTGGTTATTGAATATATTTTTAGGGTTAATTTATTACAGGAAATGTATAATTGTTCATTGTGAAAAAAATCTTAAAAGTATGTGAGATATTTACTAGCATACAGGGAGAGTCAAGCTTTGCAGGTATTCCTTGTACTTTTATCAGATTAACGGGTTGTAATCTCAGGTGCACTTATTGTGATACAAAATATGCATATAATGATGGAAAAGAAATGAGTGTAAAACAAATCCTTACAGAAGTCGAACGTTACGGGTTTAACCTTGTTGAGATTACAGGTGGAGAACCATTGCTTCAAGCAGGTGTTTATCAACTGATATCAAATATCATTGATAATAATCACACTGTTTTAATAGAAACAAATGGTTCGGTATCTATAAAAGAAGTTGATAAAAGGGCTATCATCATACTTGATATTAAGACGCCTGGAAGTGCAATGAGTGAAAAGATGGATTTTTCAAACTTTGAACTATTGAAGAATAATGATGAAGTAAAATTTGTTCTTACAGATAGGTTAGATTACGAATGGGCAAAAGAGGTTATTGTTTCTAATAATCTTCAAAAAAAATCTCATTTACTCATGTCTCCAGCATATGGAATACTTCCTCCTGAAAGACTTGTTGAATGGATGCTCAAAGACAAACTCGATGCACGATTGAATTTGCAGATTCACAAATATATTTTTGGTGTTGAAAAAAGGAGAGTATAAATTATTTTATTTGATTTCGCATTTCATCAGATATGCACCACCTTGATGTGGTATTAAAGGATGGTAATCAATTTTAATTTTTTTCATAATTTGAAAACCTCGTTTTTCATAAAACCTCAATGCATTTGAGTTGTCTGCAAATACAATCAGGCTTAGTGTTTTGAAACCGCTTTCTATTGCTTTCTCAAAGGCGATGGAGAGTAACGTACTACCAATTCCGCGCTTATGATATCTTTCATGCACACTAAGTGTATCAATAAAAAAACTATCTGGAAGTTTTGAATAATACATATCCTTTAAGTGCTCTAAACGTTCTCTTGGAAGAACATATTTCATCTCTTCTGTAATTCCGTAATATTCAGATGGATAGGTTAAGATCATCCCTGCTATCTCATTATTAAACTCAGCTACAAATATATTTTTATAAGTATAATGACTATTGTATTCCTTTAGATATTGAGCAACAATCTGAACAGGACTCAATTCCATGGTCAAATTGTAAAAGAGGAAATTTAGAAGCCCACCAGAAGCAATATCGATTAATTCTGCTATCTGTAAACAGTCATCTTTTTTAGCACTTCGATAAATGATATCCATTTTTATTTAAACTCGCTCAATTATATCAGAGAGAGGGTAAAAATATTTTCATTTTAGCCGAGGTAATGCAGATAAATTAAAATGTAACAAATCAGTAAAATATCATTTGCTAAAATTTAGCATTTGCTTTATTATATTCTCCTGTTTAATTGTAAATTTTAAAAAAACAGGAGGAAAATGTGTATCTTAAATTTAACACCATCAAACTAATATACATCGTATTCAATCTTGTATTTTTCTTGTTATTTGAGTCCTTATCGACCATGGCAGCTAATCTTACACCTGTGATTGTTGATACAGGAAATACTCATCATGTTTTATATGGAAACAGAAATATTATAAGAACATCTTCAAATAGACTTTATTATTTTTTTGCTAATAGTGACCAATCAACAAGTTATAATGAGCATTTTCTTGAAGTCCATACTTCAGAGAATGGAGATGACTGGAGACAAGTCAATACAACAAAAGAATGGCTTCTATACTCACAGACAGAGATTGCAGTAGATAGTCAAAATGTGATTCACATGATTGCTTTTGATCGGCTTAAACGCCCTTATTATCAGACTTTTAACACTTCTGATAGTCTTAAAGGAGATAATTCATGGGGAAACACAGAATTGCTTGAAATTGATAAATATACCTATAATGGCATGTGTTCAATAGCAATAGATTCAAATGATATCCCTCATATCATCTATCAGCTTTATGAGAGATATAAAGGGAGAAATTATATGACCTTGCATTATGCAAATAGAATAGGGGGCGCATGGAATAAGATTTCAATTTGGCCAAAAGAAAACAAAATTAATGCTCCATCGAATTTTGAAATTGCCATAGGCCCTGATAATATTCCTTATATTCTCATGGGTACGAAAATATTAAAAGGTAATGCAAATAATGCATCCTTTTTTGAAGAGAAAAACATTGATGGAATTGAATCATTTGTTATTCATAAGAATGGAGATGTGAGAGTTTCATTGTCGAACAATGGTTTTTATGCAAATTATGTTCATGACCATACACAAGCATGGGATTCAGGATGGAATTTATACGATTCAGTATTTCCCTATCAGGTAGGAAAACTTATTTTGGTGAATGATTTTCCATATCATGTTCGATTATCAAATGGTGCAATCTGGGCTCAGAGAGAGTTTCAGGAGCCTGCCCTTGTATCACAACAACCTTTTGGCCACATATGGGAAACAATTAAAACGAGATGGAGTTTTTATCCTGAGCAGAATATAAACATAATTGATATTGGAACCACTTCATGGGTAAAAGATGGAATATATACGGCGGGTGTTAACTATTATTGGTATGTAAATTTCTATACAGGGACAGAGGCTGCATTTTCTGTTGATTCTTCAGAGGGGTTAGCACCATTTACAGTCCAATTTCTTGACAAATCTGGTGTGCCTGAAGGCCAGACACTAATATCATGGGCATGGGATTTTGATAACGATGGAATTATAGATTCCACCATACAGAATCCATTTCATACATACACTAATATTGGCAAATATACAGTCAGTCTGACTGTAACAGATTCTCTTGGTAATACTGACACTAAAACAGTGACTAATTATATAGAAGTCACCACTGATAATGATGTTGATGGAGTTTTTGACTCAAAAGACAACTGCCTTTTAGACTATAATGCAACTCAGGTTGATCTTGATAAAGATGGTATTGGAGATGTCTGTGATGAGCATATAGACCTGATAAGTAATGTTGTTTACAGTACAGGTCTTAAATCGGCGACAAGTTCGGAAATAAACAGTGTAGATGTCACTTCTATTATGAAAGATGGATTTTTGGACCAGAGCACACGAATACAGAAATTTAAAAACAGATATGATATTTTGGATCTCCGAACAGATGTTGATGCAACAGATATTTCTTCCTATGTTTTAAGTGTTTATGTGAGCAATCTTTATGAGAGTGCACCACAGGTTGTTAATGTATATGCCTATAATGCTGATGGATTTTCTTTGCAATCATCCGTATTAAGCTTTGAACTTATTAGCGGATGGAACGATCTTGATCTTACACAGCTTCTTCATCTTATGGACGGATTTGGATTTATAAAGTTCAGAATAGTAGTTCCCCAGAACTGGATTGATGTTTCAGAGGCATGGGTGAGTGTGCAATCCTCAAGAGGACTGGACGATTGGGAAATCAATGTTGAACCTCAATCAATTGATTTTGGTTCTGTTAACGCCGGCGGCTATACGTGGGCAGATTTGAAAGTATCAAATATTGGCAGTGGTGATCTGAAAATAGGAATGATATCAACTCCATCAGAGCCTTTTAGAATTATATCCGATGAGTGTTCGGGCAGAATTTTATCTACTTCGGAATCATGTTCAGTTCAGGTTGATTTTAGACCGACGTTATCTGGTGATTTTAATAGTACTATCAAAATACCATCTAATGATTGGGATAATTATGACACAACGGTAAGTTTGACAGGCAGTGCTCCGCCAGCAGCTTCAATTATAGGACAGGTTACAGATGCATATACTGGTTTGCCTTTATCAAATGTTAAGGTGTCAGTTAACATTCCTCGATCTATTACATTGGGTCCTGGTGATTATAGATATTCCTATGCAGGCTTTTCAGATTACCTCCCATTAGATAATAGTGATTTACGTTATTCGTTTTCTTTAGATCAGTATAATGCTTTTGCGTACAATGATGGAAATAAAGTTTATACAAGTATTAGCAATTATGAATATAATTACTGCTTGCAGCTTTTTAAAATAAGAAATCCTCTTAATAAATTTGATCAGTTTAGAATTGAATGGAACGGAATATCAGGTGATAGCAATATTGAATCAATTGCCCAGAGTTTCAAACCTGGGGAAACTGGCAAACTTACGAAGATCAGCCTATTCCTTGGCTGGTACGCTGAACAAAATTTGAATGAAAATTTTTCCATATCTGTTCGATCATCTCTTACCGAACCATTTGAGATATTGGCATACAGTGACCCTATTTATATGAATGCTGGAGTTACACCTAATTCATGGGTAGATTTTTACTTTTCGAATCCTGTGATTCTAAATAAAGACCAGACATATTATTTATTAATAAATAAAGTTAACTTAGATAATTATGATGCTTATGAAGAGTATCATTATGTTTCTTATCTAACAATTCCATTTGAAAATAGCAATCCTTATACAAGGGGACAAGGATTTTTAAGGCGTTTTGGTATATGGAAAAGTTGTATAAACAATAGTGAAGCACGTTCGGGAAATACTTCCTGCAATTTTTCCTTACCCTTCAAGTTATATATTGATAATGCATTAAATCAGGAGCAAACTTTCAGTAATGATTATATTCATATCAAAGGAACCAAATATAAACCCATTACTGTAGGTGTCTGGAATGATATATCTGGCTCATGGGAAGCGCTGACCTCGCAATGGATAGGTACTAAAAATGAAGAAGACCGATCCTTCGAGAAAGTTATAGATACAAGTAGTAATAATTACTATGATGAGAATGGATGGGTTTCTGTATGGACATATAGTAAAAAAGATCGAAATGATTTTGAAATATATCTTGCTACCGACTTCTTTCAATTAGAATTTCTTAATTTGTGGCAGAGCGAAACGGATATAAACGGTATGTATAAAATTTCAGACCTGAATCAGGGCACTTATACCGCAGTTTTTGAAAGGGAAGGTTATGAGAAGAAAACTGTAAACGGCACATTAATATCAGGCCAGACACAAACCCTTGATGTCCAATTAACCCCTTTAGCAAAAGCGACTCTGAAAGGGAAAGTTACAGATTATTCTACAGGTTTTCCTTTATCCGGGGTAATGGTAACAGTAAATGATTCAATTGGTTCAAACTCAACTACCACAGATTCAGATGGGAACTTTACAGTATTAAATATTACCCCTGGTAATTTTATAGCAATATTCGAAAAATCAGGTTATTTAAAACAGGAAGCAAATGGAACGGTTATCTCCGGGGAAACGAAAACCCTTGATATACAATTGACGCCTCTGCCGCCTCTCACTATAGCAATTACATATCCACAGGATGGTGCTTTAATAAACTCCTCTCCAGTAAATGTTGCAGGAACTGTGACGAATAATGCACAGGTTACGGTTAATGATGTACAGGCAACTGTAACCAATGGTGATTTCTCTGCATCAATTTTTCTGACTGAGGGACAAAACATAATAACAGCATTTGCCTCAGATGAATATGGACAGACCGCTTCTCAAAGCATAACAGTAACATTTAGTACTGCTCCAATTATAAGCAACATAGCAGTAAGCAGTACAACTACTGATTCAGCAACAATTACCTGGACAACCGACCAGCCAACATCAACAATTTTTGAATATGGCACGACAACAAGCTATGAGAATACAATAACGAATTCGGAGTTCATAATAAGTCATAGTATCACTTTATCAGACCTCACTTCTGATACAACATATCATTTCAGAATAATATCGAATAATACTTATGGATTAGCTTCATCTTCAATGGATAATACCTTCACAACTAAGAAATGTTCGGCAACAACCATTGGAGATTATAGGAACATCACGGTGATGGAGTTTATAGGAGACTATAATGCAAGAACCACAGATGGCTCAATCAATTCAATACCAAGGCAGGAAATAGCAAAGGAATTTTTTAAAACTCATCCTGACGAATATGATTTCTTTGTTATTTTTACTAACTTTGATTTTTCCATGCCTGATTCAGAAGCAAAGGCATTTTATCTTGAGGTAAAGAATGACATACAGGGGATAGGAAAACCCATTTTTGATAATTCATCACTCTTTGGTAGCAACAGCAAACTCCAGGGAACTATTGATATGGGCAATATTGCAAACATAACAACAAACCCCATTGATCCCAAATTTGAAGAAACACTTAACCTTCTCGCACACGAACAAATGCACAGATGGGGAGCAAATGTTAAGTTTAAAGATGAAAGTGGAAACATCAGCACAGCCCTTCTCGGAAAAGACAATGTCCACTGGAGTTATCTTTTAGATTCAGATGCATCCGTGCTTTATGGAAATGACTGGATTGAGAATGGAGATGGCACATTCACATCAACTGGTGCGAACAGATATTACAGTTCACTCGATCTCTATCTCATAGGCATTTATGATAAGACACACGTTCCACCAATGCTTTTAGTTGATAATACTTCTATTGACCCAACTAAAATGCCTGAAATCGGGGCAACAATCTCAGGCACAGCAAAATATATAAACATAAATGATATTATTGCTGCTGAAGGAGAGCGGATACCGGATGCTTCTCAATCCCAGAAGATATTCAAGACAGCCTTTCTCTTTATCACAAAACCAGGCACATTCAATGAGAATGAACTTCCTAAAATAGAAAATATAATAAATGCCTGGGCAGGAAGATTCAGAAATCTTACAGATGGGAAAGCCTCTATCGCAGATATTCCACCATCTATTACGATAGCTATAAGTTCACCTTCAGACGGGGAAACGATAACAAGACCTGATGTAATGGTCAGAGGTGTTATAATCAACTCCACAGGGAACGAGACAGGAGTAACCGTAAACGGCATTGTCGCAAATGTTTACGGCAATCAGTTTGTAGCTAACCATGTACCACTGGTTGACGGGGTTAATACTATCACAATAACCGCAATAGATACAGATGGCAATACCGCAACCACATCAATCAATGTGAATGCTTTAACAACGGTCAATTATATAAGGTTAACCTCAAATATCGAGTCAGGAATATTGCCAATGGAAGTAATCTTAAGAATAGATGGTTCATTCAGTATAGAAAACTCATCACTCAATATAACAGGGCCAATAATACCTGAAATCATGTCCTCAACTCCTGATGAATACACGATAAGAATGAAAGCAGAGGGAATATACTATATTACAGCAAGTGTAACAGGACCTGATAACATTCTCTATGAAGATACAATTGCGGTAATCGTATTGAATAAGTCCCAGATGGATAGATTGCTCAGAGGGAAATGGGAAGGGATGAAAGGATCTTTGGCAAATCAGGATGTAGAAGGAGGATTAAAAAACATTAGTAAACATTCAGAGGAAATGTATAGATATAACTTTGAATTGATGAGAGATATACTTTCAATAATTGTTCAAGATATGGGAGAAATCACAATGAAGGATCTGGAAGACAGTCTTGCAGAATACGACATGACTGTTACCCAGGATGAAGTTGAACATTCTTATTATATAGAATTTATTCGAGATCACGTGGGAATATGGAAAATAAATTTTTTCTAATCAGCAACGTGATTATAAGAATAGACGATAGTTATACCTTGGAATAACAGGAGAAAACTATGAAATACAAAATAACATTCTGTTTACTTTTTGCATTTATTTTTTTCAGCACAACTGCATGTGGGGAAACATTTCGTGGAAAGGTTATAGATGCTGATACGAAAGAACCTATCGAAGGTGCAGTAGTAGTTGCATCATGGCTTGAAGAAAGAGCAACTCCGGCAGGACCAACCTCACGACTAAAAGATGTAAAGGAGACACTTACTGACAAAAACGGTGAATGGGTTATAAAAGGGCCAAAAGGGCGGGATGGTGGAAATATAACAGCCATTTTTACTTTCCTTACCGGTACATATTATACGCTCCCACCTGAATTCATTGTCTTCAAGCCTGGGTATTGTTCATATCCAGCAGGATTTGGAATTGAGACATGTAAAGAGAAAATGAAAACATATAATTTTACTAAGAGTGAAAACATCGGCGAAATTGTTGAGCTGCGGAAGTTGACTATTAGAGAGGATAGGCTAAAAGTTTTACCAAGCCCAGTGGCAGGTGAAAATTCTCTTAAGAAACAGGGACAATTCATTAGATTAATAAACGAAGAAAGTAAGCATTTAGGAATACCAAAAGCCTATTATGAAGGAGATTAAAATGATACAGAAAACTCAGACATTAACGATTATAATTTTAGTATTTTTGATATGGACATCTTATGGCCATGCTTTAAATGAAGATACTCATAAGGCAATAAATGAAAACATTGCAAACAGAACGATTAATATTTTTTCGTTAAATGATTTTTTAATAAAAAATTTAGGTTTGAATGCCGGTGTAAAAGAACCTTTATATGGTTATTCTGGTATATATAATCAATACGTAACACAAAGAATAGAAAATTGGCTTGGGGAAGGTGGTGTTCTGGAAGATCGTCCGGGGGCTTGGTATGATTATGTTTTACGCAAACCAACACGTTCAATCAATCATTTCCATAATCCACTTAAACCAGCGGAAGATTGGGATTATGCAGGTTTAAACGATGTAGTTATTGACATATCATACACAGGTCAGTCACAGGTGTTATGGGCACAAAATCCAGATCAAAATATCGGAGGTAAATGGTCATGGCAAGATGCAAGGAAGTATTTTTATATTGCTTTAACAGGAAAGGACTTTGATGGGAATACAATAGCAACTACAAAAATAGACAAAGAGAAATATTTTGCGAATACTTTTAGAGCCATCGGCCAATTGATGCATCTTGTGCAGGATGCATCGGTGCCTGAGCATGTCAGGAATGACATTCATATTTTACCAGCATATGAAGCACAAGTAGAAAAATTCAGAACACGCAAAGCCAAGTATGATTTCATATGGGACAGTTTACTTGCAAATCCTATAATTTTTGATAAATCAATTTTAACTATCCCATCAACAAATCCATCTGCTACTGTACCCATTTCTCGAATAATTGATACGGATAGATACACAGGTGGTAATCCTGACATTACAAAGACAATACTTGTTGATCATCAGCCTGCTCTGCAATCTGTAGGTATAGCAGAATATACAAATGTCAATTTTTTAAGTAAGGACACGATGTTTGAAAGTAGTACTTTGCATAATTTCCCTTTTCCACGAATTATTGACACAGTTTTATGGAAAGACACTAATAAGAGAACTTATATTAAAAAAGCGGTTAATGGCGATGTTGTAGAGCATTTAGCAGTAAAAAGCTGGTTATTTGATTATAGAAGAAAATATTTCCCTCAGTATGATCAGAAGATGCCATTG
Source organism: Nitrospirota bacterium (assembly GCA_013388455.1). Taxonomy (NCBI): domain Bacteria; kingdom Pseudomonadati; phylum Nitrospirota; species Nitrospirota bacterium. The sequence continues at coordinate 18,081 of JACAFF010000041.1, read as the reverse complement.
TCTCTTGATCTTGAATGCTACAAAGAATATGCCTCTCTTCTTATCCCCCGAGCTGTAGGTTACTCAGCAGGGCTTTTGGATTACTTCTTCAGAGGCAATATAGAAATAAGTCTTCCCTCTTCTGGGGCATATGCTCAGACAGATAATCCATCTATAGGGTTCACACAGATAAAACTTCTTGCAAGGAATACAACACCAAACAACGAACAAATGAATAATGGGACGATAGAGCTTATTGTAGGTTATAGGCGTGCAATTGATGACCCTTTTCTTAACTATCCTGAAGATTATCCCTTTCAGGCAGAAAACGAGATAACATACATAGTTGTACCAGAAGCAAATGGCATTCGTTCAATCCCAAATGATAGTTATGTAGAGCTCACATTTGATTTGAGTAGTAAGCCTATTCCTTTATTTGCAATAAATGTTTTTATACGTCTTATATATCATGGACAGCTTGGACTTGAAGACGGAGCTGTTGCAGTAGGATTCAAAGATATAAGTGAACCAACACCTATTGACTTGTTTAACGATATGGATCAGATATGTCTAAATGGAAGAATGTATGAAGCAGGCAGTGTAGAGGCAATACAGCAGGTAGATACGAACGGCGATGGAATACCTGAGTGGGATATATATCCACATGACCTAAAAGATATTTACTTAAGAGTCTCTCCTATAAATAATCCAGGATATGCTTCACCTGCTGAATACGATTTTATAATTCCATATCTTAGTGCAGGGGAATTTAAAAGGGCATTTTATATTTTGGCAGACTACAATTTTATATATAGTTCATATGAAAGCTGGGTGAATACTGATCCAGATGACCTGTGGATTATACAACATCCAACAACTGCGATTTATACAGGTGTAGCAATAAAGAACCAGGTAGAGTATGAAGAAGACCCTGATGTTTGTGCACCGATGGAAGCACCATGTCATATCTGGTGGTATCCTACATTTATTGAATACAGGGGAGCGAATATCTGGTGGGGTAGCGCGATAATGTATATAAATAATGCATATCCTCAAAACTCCGAGTGCTCCTGTTATCAGGGGATTTTAAGAAACTGCATGAGTGGGGTTCAGACAACCTATACAATGAGTGTTGATAATTTAACACATGAATATCAATTGAAGAATAATAACTTAAGTCAGAGATTAAAATTCCAGATGCAACCCCTTGCTGAAAGACAAAGGCGACACGAATGATTTCTATCAGAATAAGTTTCCGGGATTAAAAAGCCCTATTCAGTATTTAATCGAAAAAGGAGAAATGTCGCAAATGTCTCTAACTTATACAAAGACTTGTTTTGAAAAATATTTTTATGTTATTTTAATAAATTGGAGGTCAATATGTATGCAATTATAGAAAACAATGGAAAACAATATAAAGTCTCTCCTGGTAAAACGATACGAATAGAAAAAATTTCGAATGAGCCTGAGGAGCTTGTAACACTTGAGAAAGTAATGATGGTGAAAGAAGATGGAAAAATTCTCTATGGTTCACCATATATAACTGGTGCAAAAGTAATTGCAAAAATTATAAGTCATGGAAAAGCAGACAAGGTTCTTATATTCAAAAAGAAACCGAGGAAAAATCATAGGAAAATGAGAGGTCACAGACAACCTTATACATCTCTTGAAATCAATCAGATTGTTATCGGAGGATAATTATGGCACATAAAAAAGGAGTAGGAAGTTCAAGAAATGGACGTGACAGCGAATCAAAACGTCTGGGAATAAAACGATTTGGAGGCCAGTTTGTCAGGGCTGGAAATATCCTTGTAAGACAAAGGGGAACAAAATTCCATCCAGGATTAAATGTTGGTAAGGGATCTGATGATACCCTCTTTGCAAAAATTGATGGAATTGTAACCTTCGAACGTAAAGACAGAACACGTTTGCAGCTTAGCGTATATCCTTTAACTAAATAAGAGAGAATACAATTCAGGTAAAAGGCGGACTTTATGTCCGCTTTTTTATTTCTCTTACTAACCAAAAATGCAATTTATTAAACCCAAAAATGCTATCAAAATAATGTCCTCATCCCAAAAGCATCAGGGATATGTGCAATTATAAAATCTACAGGGTTCCTGTCAGCTTATCGTTAGAACTTGGTATTTTTTAACACGAAAAATACAATTAAAAAATCTATCAGGCCTGGCAAGCTTTCAAGCTTAAAAATAATAAAAATGTTGTGAGAAGATTTATGAATGATATGGGTTAATAATCATATCGAGTTAAAGAAATTTTCGAGCAATATCTGCATTATTTAAGTTAAGGTAAAATATATTATGCAGTTCATTGATTTTGTAAAAATATATGTGAAAGCTGGTGATGGTGGAAGAGGTTGCATTAGTTTCAGAAGAGAAAAGTATGTGCCCAAAGGTGGACCAGATGGTGGTGACGGAGGTAAAGGTGGAGATGTTATTTTTAAGGCAACCAATAAATTGAATACACTTCTTGATCATAAATATCACAAGCACTATAAAGCTGAAAGAGGAATGCATGGTAAAGGAAAGAATATGCATGGGAAAGACGGCGAAGACCTTATTATTCATGTGCCTATTGGCACTATTATAAAAGATGCACAGACAGGAGAGTTTATAGTAGATCTCGATGAAAATGGAAAACAAGCTTTTATTGCAAGAGGAGGCAGAGGAGGACTTGGAAATGCTCATTTTGCAACCCCTAAAAGACAATCACCCAGGTTTGCACAATCTGGGGAAAAAGGAGAAGAAAAGTGGTTGATACTCGAGTTGAAATTACTTGCAGATGTTGGACTAATCGGACTTCCAAACGCTGGAAAATCGACTCTCTTATCAGTGATTTCTTCTGCAAAACCTAAGATTGCAGATTATCCATTTACAACCATAAATCCTGTTCTTGGTGTGGTAAAACTTGAAGATTACGGTAGTTTTGTTGTTGCTGATATTCCTGGTTTGATTGAAGGTGCTCATAAGGGGGCAGGTCTTGGTTTTCAATTTTTGAGGCATATTGAGAGAACATCGATGCTTTTACATCTTATTGATATTTCAGATGATACAATTGGAGATCCGGTTGATAGCTTTGAAAAGATTAACAGAGAGCTCGAATTATATAGCAAAGAACTTGTTAAAAAGCCACAGACTGTTGTAGGAACTAAGCTCGACTTAGCCATACAAAGAACAAAACTTGACAGGATTGAACAATATTGTAAGAATAATAATATGGAGTTTTTAAAAGTTTCCTCAATAACAGGAATAGGTATTAAAGAACTTCTTTCGTTTCTCTCAAAAAAAGTATTAACTTTCAGATTAAAAAGGACACCACCATGAGAATAAGTCCGGCTCTTCCATTTATAAAATAATACTATGCCGGAAGAATCGGAACAAATTCCTCTTGATGCCAGGTTGCTGAGTGATGCAATCATCGAGCTTAATATTTCACGCCGTAATGTCGCAATTTATCCAAAAGATCATCCTTCGGTTGATAAATCACTGAATAGGGCTTTTGAATTTTTACAAAAACTTTTTGAATTAAGAGCAGAGATTACCCTCGCTGTTGCAAAAGATACATTGATTATTGATGACTTTTATTTAGATAGAAAAAATCCGGTTTACAGGGATTTTGCTCTACATCTTAATAAAATGAACATTGCATATATTTCATTTATAACAGGATTAACAAAAGATGAGCTATATGTATTTCATAAATTAGTTTCAGAAAAAGTTAGTGAAATGACTTCAGAAGAGTTTCAGAAACGATTTAATGAATTGAATCTTATACATATTAAGGCAGGATTTATAGATTATGGAGCATTCTTTTTTGATGAAGGGAAAACTACAAAAGACACGGGGACTCCTTTATGGGAGCGGTATGTTTATGGATTGCTTGAGGGAACATTACAGACGGAGGATTTTTCTGATGATATGAAGGATATTCCGCCTGAAATACTTGCCCGCCTTTTAAATAGAACTTCTCATGATAATTTAAAAGAAGAAACTTATGATAAAGTTATAACCACTTATATCAGAAGGACATCTGATACAGCTTTCTCAAGTAAAGATTTAAAGAGACTCATGGACTTTATTAATAGCCTTAGGCCAGAGCTTAAAAAACAGTTCCTGAATTCTGCTGTAAGAACTGTTTCAAAAGATATAGATTCTGCCTATAAAATATTGAAAGAAACACCAATTGAAGAACTAATAGAACTTTTGAATGCCATTAATGAGCAGAAAGTAGCTATACCTGAAGAACTGAAGAATCTAATGGACAAACTCTCAAAACTTCCTCAGGGTGCTATTGAAGATGTTGCCTTGGAAAATGGACTTCTCATAGACGATATATTTATTTCAACAGATATTACCAATCTTTTGGGTGAAGGTAGTTTTAAAAAATTTGTAACTGACACTTATCAGAAAGAAATTCAGAAATTGATGAACTTCGATGCATCTAAAATTATTGCTTCGGAGCTATCAGAAATTAAAAGAGCATATGATGATGATTATATTGAGCAAGATTTCAATTATGCAATTCTTGAATTATTATTTTCTCAATTTCTCAATGAAGAGGAATACAAAATCTTTACAGGTATTCTTAAAGAACAAATTGATACGTTGCTGTGGACAGGTCAGTATCTACGTGTTCTTCAAGCATTAAAGGTACTGGAGGAGAATAATAATGAAAAAAAGTTTCCTGAAATTACCTGTGAATTAATACAATACTATCATTCATCTGAATTTATCTCAAAAATAATCGATTCATTGAGAACTGTAGGGAGACTGATGAGAGATGATGCTGCGCTTCTATGTGAATATTATGATGAAAAAATAATCCCTGTATTGTTTGATGCTCTCATTGATGAAAATTCACAGATAGTCAGAAAGTTTTTGATAGGTCTTCTGATAAGATTCAAAGACAAAATGATTCCAGAAGCGATTAAACGACTTAATGACAACAGATGGTTTGTTAAAAGAAACATGATTTACCTTCTTTGTGAGACTAAAAGAAATGATGTTCTTCCCTATATTAAGCTTTACTGTCGTCATGAAAACTTAAGAGTTAGTATAGAAGCAATTAAATGTCTTCTAATCGCAGGTGATAATTATGGGATTGAAGCAATTAGAGATTCTCTGAGGTCTTCTTCCAGAGAAATTGTAGATCAGGCGATATATCTTGCAGGTGCATTTAGAATTCGTGAAGTAGTTCCGGAACTAATACAGATGCTGAAAAAGAGGGGTATAAGCGGCGTAGACCTGTATTATAAAATACCTATTGTTAAGGCTCTTGGCGAAATTGGAGATCTGCGTGCGCTCGATGTTTTTAAGTCTTTACTATCAGAAAAGAGCATTATCTTTAAAGGTGCATCTGAAAAACTTAAAGAAGAAATATACAGAACACTAAAAAATTATCCCTATGAAAATATTCAAGATTTTATCAAAATCGGATTGAAATCAAAAAATGAATATATACAGGAAATATCTTTACGTTTAAAAAAGGAACAAAAGAATTAAATGGATTTAATAAATGTTTTTATATCAACATTAATGTCAGCTGTTTCGAATTGTTCACTTTATTCCAGAGATCATGCATCTGTTGAAGCCCTCTCTCAAAAGGCTATATCGATATTGAATGAAATTTTAGAAGGAGTGGAGTGTCTTGAGATTATGATTGTGGAGGGTGATTTAATTGCCAATAAATTACCCTTAAGGGATGTAGGAGTTCAAGGAATAAATCTGATGAAGCGATTAAAAAGAAAAGGTATCTCAAGAATCGATTTTTTAAGAGGAATAACTTTTCCTGAGATAAAACAGTTGATTGCTTATATATCAGATAGTGATGAAAATTTAAAAACATTTACGCATATCAGGACAGGTGTTATAGATGTCAAAATTGGAGGTTTCAAGATTGATTCGAGTATCGACATTAATCTGGATAATCTGCCAAGTTTTTCTTCTAAGCAAGTTGAAATGGTAAAAGAAGTATACAAAGGAATTTCTCCATTCAAGAAATTGAATGTAGCAGGACTTGAAGAAATAGTGGTAAATTTTATACTAACTTTTAGAAAAGAAGTTGGTATCCTTAAACTAATAAGTCCTGTTAAATCTTACAGCGAATATACTTACACACATGCTACAAATGTTGCAGTTCTAACGATGTTTCAAGCAGAATCTCTTGGAATGCAGGACAGCGTTCTTCGCGATATAGGTATTTCTGCATTGCTTCATGACGTTGGAAAATTATTTATTTCAAAAGAAGTACTGGAAAAAAAGGATTCCCTTAACGAAGAGGAGTGGGAAGAAATTAAACTTCATCCTTTATATGGAGCACGATATCTTGCAAAACTCGATAGCCTTCCCCGACTTGCTTCGATCGTAGCATTCGAACATCATCTAAGATATGATGGAAAGGGATATCCAAAATTGAAAGTAAATGGTAAAAAACAACACATATGTAGCCAGTGTGTTGCAATTTCAGATTATTTTGATGCATTAAGAAGCCGAAGACCTTACAGAAGGGAATTAGAAATAAAAGAAGTAATTGCAATTATGAAAAAAGAAGCTGGAGGAGTATTCAATCCTGTATTATTGGATAATTTTATAAGAACGATCAATATAGCTCTTTCAGAATAGTTTAGTAATTGAAGAAGACGATACCATGATAGAAAAGAAATCTAAAAAACCATTCGTACCATACGAGCGTTTAGAGACCGTCCGCCAAAAAATAGTCTCTGTTCTGAGGGGAAACATTCTGACTGCAAAAGACATCTCTAAAGAAGTTATGATTTCTGAAAAGGAAGTTTATGATCACCTTGAACATATTCAGAAAAGTATGAATACGAAAAACCAACCACTTGTTGTTATTCCGGCTTCATGCAGAAAATGTGGATTTGAATTCAGAAAAAGAGACAGATTAAAAAAACCGGGCAAATGCCCTGTTTGTAAAGGTTCTTTTATAAAGGATTCTCTTTTTTCTATTGAAGACAAATAAAAGACGGTTTAAGTCTGTCTATTAGTTTATATAGGTTAATTAATTCTGTCGTAATCAATATATCCTTGAATGAGGAAATCCTCACCAATTTTTCTAATTTTAGTATTTTTAATTTTATAAGCTTCTTCAAGTTTTTTAAACGTTTTTCCTCCAACAGCGGGAAAAGACTCCTTGCCACCAATAATTTTTGGTGCAATGAAAAAAATAACTTTATCTATAATATTTTCATTTAGACAATGCGAATTTATTGATGAGCCACCCTCAACAAGTACTGATATAATTCCCATTTCTCCAAGGAGTTTCATTAACCAGTTAAGTTCAAGTTTTACTTTATAAAATATAATTTTAATACCTGAATTTATTAAATAATCTGTCTTTGATGACTTGGTCTTTGTGACTATGATTGTATCAGGTGGTGTCTGAAGAATTTTTGCATTTATCGGTATCTCAAGATTTGGGTCAATAACTATCCTTATAGGATTTTTCCCGACTTTTATGCGGGCAGTAAGCTGTGGGTCATCTGCCTTAACAGTCCCAATCGCTGTCATAACTGCATCTACTGAACTTCTTAGCTGATGAACAAATTTTCGAGACTTTTCTCCAGTGATCCATTTAGATTGTCCTTCAGGTGTAGCAATCTTACCATCAAGTGTCATTGCAACCTTTAATATCACAAATGGTTTTCCTGTTGTAATGTGCTTTATATAAAATTCATTCAACCTTTTTGCTTCATTCTCAAGAACGCCTGTTACAATATCTATCCCTGCATTTTGAAGCTCGAATAAACCTTTTCCAGAAACCTTTGGATTAGGATCAAGCATACTAACTACAACTTTTTTTATACCGGATTGTATTATTACCTTAGTACAGGGTGGTGTCCTTTTGTCTGTATGACAGCATGGTTCAAGATTTACATAAAGTGTAGAATCTTTTGCTTTTTCAGTAGCTTTCGATAATGCGAGCACTTCTGCATGGGGCGACCCTGGTTTTTCATGATATGCTTCAGAGATGATTTTCCCATTTTTAACGAGAACAGCTCCAACCATAGGGTTTGGACTTGTTAACCCCTTCGCTTTTGCTGCGAGTCTCAGAGCACGTTTTATATAAAATTCATCATTCATGATTTTATAGAATTGTAAAAAATTTAATAAAAATTATCATACCATAGATGTATTGATAGATTGATTGATAATATTTTATTTAATAATGTGAAAACTTGTTTCTCACATGGCATTTAATCTGTTATAATATTTTATGGACAAATTCTGGATAATACTTTTAGTATTAACGTGTGTTATAACTTCATTTTTTATCATTTTGCTAATAATAGATTTAAGAAGAACAGTTCGCTCATTAAATGATTTTCTAAAGACGACCGAGACCTCTCTTAAACCAGTGCTTGAAGAATTACAATTTACTTTACGTAATTTAAGAGATGTTTCACAAGATGTAAATGCAATAACTTCGGATGTTAAAAGCCTTTCTGGGGTGTTGAGGGATGTTGCAATGCAATTGCAACAGGTAGGCAATATCATTGGTCATATTACTGGGATAGCATCAATTAAAGCTTCAGGTGTAAAAGCTGGAATAAAAGCGGGTCTCGGAGTCTTAATGAATAATCTTTTATCAAAGAAAGGAGATGGAAAATGAGAGAAGAAGGTGGATATGGCCATGGCAGTATACTTCTTTCGTTTTTGCTTGGTGGTTTAGTTGGCGCAGGGATTGCACTGCTTTTAGCACCGCAATCAGGTCGAGAAACGAGGCAGAAGATTAAAGATTTTACCGACGATATAAGAGAGAAAGCAGTGGATTACGCAGGAAGCATAAAAGAGAAGGTAACATCATCAATCGATAAAGGCAAAGATTTCATACATGACAAGAAATCCATGATATCAACTGCTATAGAGGCAGGTAAAGAAGCATATGAAAAAGAGAAAGAGAGATTGACAAAAGAATCTAATGCATGAGGTTTCAATAGCCCAGGGCTTGCTCGATATAGCAATAGAACATTGTAAAAAGGGTGGTTATCAAAGAATAGAATCCATAAGTGTGAAGATTGGTAAGGCTTCAGGTGTGGTGCCTGACTCTCTTCTTTTTGCCTTCGAAACTTTAAAGATTGGAACTATAGCTGAGAAGGCATCTTTAACCATCAATGAAATCAAGGTAAGCGGATACTGCAAAAATTGCGAATGTAGATTTTCTGTTGAAGAAGCATATGTGTTGGAGTGTCAGAAATGCGGAAGCACACAACTGGTGATCGAAACGGGCAGGGAATTGAATATTGACGAGATGGAGGTTTTTTAGTAATGAAATTAAGAGTTGTAAAGAATATCCTTGAAGCGAATGAGAGAATTGCTGATGAAAACAGGAAAATATTTAAGGAAGCTAAAGTATTTGTTATAAACATCATGAGCGCTCCGGGTGCAGGAAAAACGTCTCTTATTGAAAGGACGATAAAAGATCTTAAAAGTAAAATTAAAATTGGAGTGATAGAAGGAGATATCGCAGGTAGTGATGATGCAAGACGTATTGATAGTCTTGGGATACCTGTTGTCCAGATAAATACTGGAGGCGGCTGCCATCTTGATGCAAACATGATTAATGTAGTTATGAAAGACCTGCCATTGAAAAAACTTGATCTCCTTATTATCGAGAATGTTGGCAACCTTGTATGTCCTGCAGAATTCGTTCTTGGTGAGGATATAAAAGTAATGCTTTTAAGCATAGCAGAAGGAGATGATAAACCACTTAAGTATCCATTAATGTTCCAGGAATCATCCGCTCTTATTTTGAATAAGATTGATTTATTACCTTATACCAATGCAGATTTAGGAAAGATCAAGAAGGATTCATTATCCCTTAACCCTAAATTGAAGATATTTGAAGTTTCCTGCAAAACAGGGGAAGGAATAAATAAATGGACAGAATGGATAAGATCAAAGGTAAAGTAAGAAAATATTCAGAAAAGACTAATGAATTCCAGATTAAAGATAGTAGTCAAAGGAATTGTTCAGGGAGTTGGTTTTAGGCCTTTTGTATACAGCCTTGCAAAGTCACTCAATCTTAAAGGTTTTGTTTTAAATTCATCCGAAGGTGTCATTATAGAGATAGAGGGGGATAAAAGTTCTGCTTTCATTGAAAGACTTCATAAAGAAGCCCCACCTCTTTCGAAAATAATGAACACTGATATTATTAATCTACCTTATTTTGGTTATACGGATTTCAGCATTTTAAAGAGTAAGGATGAGGGGAGTTTTACCCTCATCTCTCCGGATGTATCTATTTGTGCGGATTGTCTCAAAGAACTCCTTGATGAGAATGACAGACGATATCTTTATCCATTTATAAATTGCACAAATTGTGGGCCAAGATATACTATTACAAAATCTGTTCCTTATGATAGGCCAAATACTACGATGTCTATATTCAAAATGTGCAATGATTGTAATAATGAATACAATGATCCAGGAAACAGAAGATTTCATGCACAGCCAAATGCATGCCATGTCTGTGGTCCACATGTAAGTTTAGTAGAAAGTAACCAGTCGACACTCATCGGTCAAAAAGCAATAGAAAAGACTATAGACTTACTTAAAAAAGGGGATATAGTGGCGATTAAGGGTCTTGGTGGTTTCCACCTTGCCTGTGACGCTACAAATGGGGATGCAGTAAACAGATTGCGGTTGAAGAAAAGAAAAAGCAATAAACCTTTTGCACTTATGGCGCCAGATGTGATGACTATAAAACAATTTTGTGAAGTGTCACCTCAGGAGGAATCTGTTCTTATTTCGAACAAAAGACCCATAGTACTTTTAAAAAAAATAAAAAACTCATTGCCAGAAGCTATTTCTCCAAAGAATCCTTATATTGGTTTCATGCTTCCTTACACGCCGTTGCATTATTTGCTTTTCTATTATCCTTTAGATGAAAATTCACGCAGTTTAGACCCAATGACTACATTTTCTAATGAATTTCAACTTAAGACTAATTTCAAAGCTCTCGTTATGACAAGTGGAAATATTGCAGAAGAACCTATTGTTATTGATAATGAAGAGGCAATTTCCAAGCTTGCAGATATTGCTGATGCGTTTCTTGTTCATAACAGGGATATATTTATGAGAGTAGATGATTCAGTACTTAAAGTTATGAAAGATGGGTCATCAATTTCTTTCATAAGACGTTCACGAGGATATGTTCCTGACCCAATTGCCTTTCATGAAGACGGCCCCGATGTCCTTGGTTGTGGGGCTGATATAAAGAATATTTTTACACTAACAAAAGGGAGTTATGCAATACCCAGTCAGCATATCGGAGACATGGAGAACTATGAAACACTAATGTTTTATGAAGAGAGTCTTAAGAACTTGAAAGATGTTTATAGGGTTAATCCTGTAGCTCTGGCTTATGATCTTCATCCACAATATCTATCAACCCAATGGGCTTTAAGGCAGGATAACATAAAGAAGATCGGCATACAACATCACTATGCACATGTTGCTTCTGTTATGGCAGAAAAGGGTATTAAGGAACAGGTAATTGGTGTATCCTTTGACGGTACTGGATACGGGACGGATGGAAATCTCTGGGGAGGGGAGTTTCTAATAGCAGACATAGAAGGATTCAAGAGGGCAGGTCATTTTAAATATGTCCCCCTTCCTGGCGGAGAAATTGCAGTAAGAGAACCATGGAGAATAGCAGTTAGTTACGTAAAAGATTTTGCCGGAGAAGATGTTATTCAATACCTTCGTTTAATCAGCTTTATCGATAAATATGGTGAGAAAAAGATAAAGGATATCATACAGATTCTTGATAGAAGACAGTTCTCACCTCTGACATCGGGTGCGGGAAGGCTTTTTGATGCAGTTTCTGCAATCATAGGTCTATGTGATTATAATACTTTTGAAGGAGAGGCAGCAATTGCCCTTGAGGCAATAACAAATCCTTATGTTATTGATGATTATCCGGTAAATATAAAATTCAGAGATACAATTGAGATCGATTTTTCTCAAACTATTTTAAGGATAATAGAGGACTTAAAAAGAGGAACAGAAAAAGCAATTATTTCATCTAAATTTCACAATAGCATTATCAAGGTAATTACAAAAGTTGTGAAGAAACTTGCTTCACTCACGATGATAAATCGTGTTGCATTATGTGGGGGAGTATTTCAAAACATGTATTTACTCGAGCGAGTGATTCCAGATCTTGAATCAGATGGTATGGAAGTACTAATACATGATAAGGTGCCAACAAATGATGCTGGAATATCCCTTGGTCAGGCTTATATTATAAGAGAGAGAATAAAGGCAGGAATAGAATCAATAGAAAAGTAAATGTAAGGAGTAACTAATGAAGAAAGTAATTGAAAAGATAAAAAACCTTAGTGACACTATTGGTAAGTCTATAAAACTGATGGAAGTTTGCGGAACCCATACTGTGGCGATCTTCAGGCATGGGATTAGAGATATAATACCCAAAAACATTAAACTCCTTAGCGGGCCTGGTTGTCCTGTTTGTGTAACTCCAATACGTGATGTTGATGCTGCAATTGCAATATCGAGACTCAATGGAAGTATTCTTACCACATTTGGTGACATGATGCGAGTGCCTGGTAACAAGCAGTCGCTCTTTCATGCACAGGCCGAGGGAGCGCATGTCAGCATAGTCTATTCACCGATGGACGCATTAAAACTCGCTTCAGAAAATCAAGATAAAAATATTGTTTTCTTTGCAACAGGATTTGAGACCACATCTCCGTCTGTAGCAGGAACTATTTTGGAAGCAGAGAGATTAGGCATAAAGAATTTTTATATTTATTCTGCACATAAAGTAGTGCCTCCAGCTTTAAAAGCGCTTCTGGATTCACCTGATTTGCACATTGATGGTTTTATTCTTCCAGGACATGTAAGTACTATTATTGGAAGTGAACCATATGAATTTATTGCTGCTGATTACAAAATTCCATCTGTAATAACGGGATTTGAAGCTGAAGACATATTACAAGCTATTATGATGTTGCTTGAACAAATTTCATCAGGAAGGGCAGCCGTCGAAATCCAGTATACAAGAGTTGTCAGAAGAGAAGGAAATCGTAAAGCTGTATCTCTCTTAGAAGAATATTTTGAGCTTTGTGATGCTAACTGGAGAGGTATAGGAGTAATACCAGCAAGCGGGTTTAAATTGAAGGAAAAGATGAAGCACCGTGATATCAATGAGGTATTTAATTTAGATATTCCTGAGTCTGAGGAACCAAAAGGCTGTCAATGTGGCTCTGTTTTGAGAGGAGTGAAGATACCGACAGAATGTAAACTTTTCGGGAAGGTTTGCACCCCTGAACATCCTGTTGGTGCCTGTATGGTTAGCACTGAAGGAAGCTGCGCAGCCTATTATAAATATTCAGGAATTATAAAATGATTTGAGATTATATCTGGTGTGATTTTTGAAATCAGCAGATTTATATTTTGACGAAATCAATTTTTTAAGATATTTCAATAAAACAGATTGTGTTCAATGTGGATTTTCCTCATGTGAGGAATTTATAGAAGCAATTATTTCCAATACAAAAAGACCTGAAGAATGTCCATCCATAAGCAAAAATAAGGCCTATGCCATAAAGACTGTTCAAAATATCAGAGAAATATGGCCTGAAGTCCCTCTTCTTGTTCATCCAAGACCTGGTTTAACAGGACTTATAGAATTGAATAATCCAAGAGCAGATTCAATAGTTCTTATAACAGGAAATAATGAATACACTGAGCAAGTTCTTCTGAGTGTTTTAGGAACAACAATCTGTCCATTCTTTGTTATTTTTGTAAATACAGAAGGTAATACAGTTGATATGGCAATGATCTATCAGACAATGACAGCAGAGAGAATACTAAAGGCATTAGAAGAAACAAGGATTGAAGAAAAGGTAAACAAAAGAGAAATTATTATCCCGGGACTTGTTGCTTCACTGAAAGAAAGAATAGAAAAATTAAGTGGTTGGAGGGTTATTGTTGGACCAAAATGTGCTGCTGAACTGCCACTTTTTCTTTCAGGCATATGGATTCCACCAGAATAATCGAACACTATCTATTATAATTATTAGTATGCTAAAATATTGCGAATAAATCAGGAGGTTTCATTATGGATCGAATTCTCCTCGGGCATGGCAGTGGTGGTAGGCTTATGTATCAGCTGATAAGAGAACATTTTGTCCCCAGGTTCGAAATGAAAACACTCAACGATTCTGCAGTCCTTGATGGCCTTAATAAAGGCAGAGTCGCATTAACTACAGATTCTTATGTTGTATCACCAGTATTCTTTCCCGGTGGAAATATCGGAGAGCTTGCCGTATATGGCACGGTTAATGACCTTTCAATGGTGGGTGCAATACCGCTATATATTACAGCAGGACTTATTCTTGAGGAAGGATTTCCTCTTGATGATTTAAAGAAGATTCTTATATCAATGTCTGAAGCCGCTCAAAAAGCAGGAGTAAAGATAGTTGCCGGCGATACTAAGGTCGTAAATAAGGGTAAAGGAGACGGAATATTCATCAATACTTCTGGAGTTGGAATTATAAAAAAAGGTATTGAGATTTCACCATCACAGGTCAAGCCGTCTGATAAAGTCATCTTGAGTGGTCCTATTGGAAATCATGGCATATCAATCATTGCAGAGAGAAACGGTCTGAGTTTTGATCCCCCAGTAGTAAGTGATACAGCACCTTTAAATGGTCTTGTTCAGGAGATGCTTAAAAAAACAAAGAAGATTCACGCTATGAGGGACCCTACAAGAGGAGGACTGGCAACGACGCTTAAAGAGATAGCTATTGATTCTGGTTTATGCATAATGATTTATGAGGATTTAATCTCGGTGCCTTCAGGTGTTAAAGGAGCTTCTGAACTACTCGGTCTTGATCCTCTTTATATTGCAAATGAGGGTATACTCGTTGCTATTGTTGATCCTTCAGTTGCAGAGGCTCTTTTAAAAATAATGAGAAAACATCCGCTTGGAAAAGAATCTAAAATCATCGGCGAAGTGAAGGAATCACCACAAAGCATGGTCTTGTTGAAGACGTCTATTGGTGGCACAAGGATTGTTGAGATGCTTTCAGGAGATCAGCTGCCGAGGATATGCTGAGATGATTCTTGGTGTAAATATTGATCATATAGCGACAATACGACAGGCAAGGATGGGAATTGAACCTGGTCCTGTTATGGCAGCTACTCTTGCTATCTTAGGAGGTGCAGATGGAATTACAGTTCATTTACGGGAGGATAGACGACATATTCAAGATAGAGATTTGAGACTACTGAAAGAATTTGTCCCGGTTGAATTAAATCTTGAGATGGCTGCAACAGGAGAAATGATAAGTATTGCTGTAAAAACAAAACCTGAGCTGGTTACACTTGTCCCTGAGAAGAGACAGGAGCTAACAACAGAAGGTGGTCTGAATATAAAAACACAAAGAAAACATCTTCAAGAAACAATAAAAAAAATAAAGGAAGCAGGTATTTCAGTGAGTCTTTTTATAAATCCTGATGTTGAAGATGTGAAAGTTTCTAAGGAAGTTGGAGCAGATATGGTAGAGATTCATACCGGGATGTATGCAAATGCAAAAGGGAAAAGACAGCAAAAAGAATTATCCCGTGTCATTAGAGCAATTCAGTCAGGTTTAGATTTGAGTCTTCTGGTTAATGCTGGCCACGGTTTAAATTATTTCAATGTTTCACGAATTGCCTCTATTCATGGACTGCGAGGGCTTTACATTGGGCATAGCATTATATCCAGGTCAGTATTTGTGGGTTTAGAAAGGGCTGTAAGAGAAATGAAAGATATTATAAAAGAAGCTGAGAGGAGAGTCTCTAAAGACTAAGGAAGAATGCAGTGGTTTGACAAAGAATTTCAATATAAGTTATTGTTTATAAATAACTATCGCGGGGTGGAGCAGTCCGGTAGCTCGTCGGGCTCATAACCCGAAGGTCAGTGGTTCAAATCCACTCCCCGCCACCAATGAATATCAAGGGTTTGCAGAAATGCAAGCCCTATTTAATTTCTGAAGAAATTCTTTAACCCGAATAATGCAAACATTGCTCGAAATAAACTCGTTTTATGTGTTCGTTGTCTGTGTCCGTATGAAGATTTTTTGTACGGATAACAAATAACTATTAACAGATAACGAATATAACCGCACACTAAGGTATCGGAAAATAAATTTTCTCACAACATCTGCATTATTTTAATCGCATTTTTCGAGTTAATATCACCACCTGAACATTATAAGCTAAACTGGAGCTAAGAAAAAGTAAAATAATTGCTTTATTGTGGGAAATTTGATATTATTATCAAAATTATCAAAAAGTATGCGGAACTCGATTTTATAAAGACTTTTTTATCTCATAAAATTCAGAGAGGAGAATAAATTATGAGAAAGATATTTTTACTGTCACTTGCTATTTTTATAGCAATAATTTTTCTGATTGGATGTTCAGGAAGGGTATATGCACCAAGAGAGGGAAGTGCAATCTGGTATTATCATCCTGAATTGCCAGAAGCAGCAAAGGCTGTTGAAGATGCACAGAAAGCAGGGAAGGATAAGGAATGCCCGGATGAATTTAATGCTGCAAAGGAACTTATGGATGAAGCATATTGTGTATACTGGGCTTGCAGGACTCAAGAGGCGATACAAATGGCAAAAGATGCAACAGCAAAGGCAAAGGCACTCTGCCCTCCACCTGCTGACTGTTCTTTAACTGCTTCACCACCAAAGATTGAGAAGGGACAGTCATCAACGCTTACTTTTACAACATCTGGAACGGTTAAATCTGCTATGCTTGATGGGAAAGAGGTCCCGATTACAGGTGCCACAAAAATAGTCAGTCCAACAGTTACAACTACTTATACAGGTATGGTTACTGGTGTAGGAGGGACAAAAGAAGCCAGTGCAACCGTAACAGTAATATCTCCTGAGCCAGCAGTTACTCAACCCCAGCCGCCAGCACCTGTGTCAGAACTCAAGCCTGAATTGAAAGTTGAAGAAAAGCCAGAAGGAATCGAAAAAATGTCACTTACTATAAATTTTGATTTTGATAAATATGTAATCAAAAAAGATGAAGAAGTGAAGCTCCAGAAGGCATTAGAATTTCTGAAAAAATATCCAAATTCAAAAGTAAAGGTCGAAGGACATACCGATAGTATCGGAACAGAACGATACAATCAAAGATTATCTGAAAGAAGGGCAGAGATTGTAAAGAACTATTTCATTAATGCTGGTGTTCTTAAAGAGGTAAATATATCTGCTGTAGGATATAGTGAATCAAAGCCGATTGCAACTAACAAAACAGCCAGAGGCAGAGCCGAAAACAGAAGAGCAGAAATTCTAATTATAAAAGAATGAGTTAAAACAATATTGTCTCATTGTCTTACGTAAAAATATAAACGAAATCTTTTTTGGTTGCCTCATAAAAATTGTAAACGAAATTATCTTTCTTTTTTGCATTGTTTTTTGATGTAACCAATCTAATAAGTTTATTTTGTAACTTAGTAATGTTTCTTTTAAGCTCTGCAGGATTAAGTTCCTCGTACTGTCTTTTGAGTTTTCTTGTAATAGCACTATCTATGTGCTTTGATTCAATGACTCTCTGATAAGGTGTTTTTGCAACGGCTTCGCTAAATGCCCTACAATCGATTCCCTATAACCAACCCATATCTCAGTATCCCTAAAATTTACTTTTAAATACTTATAATGTTTATCTGTTTCATTTAAATTTTAAATGAGGCAATGAATCAGTTTCATTTAGATTTTTGGTGAGGCAATTCGGTTCTGGAAAAGACAAGGGTTTTATACAATAATTTAGTGCAATAACCTTTAAGTCTCTCATCTAATAGGAGATTTATTTATGGGGTAGTAACAATCGGTAAAGATGATTCTGGCAGGATAACAGTTTCATTTCCTTATGACCCTCAGCTTGTTGCAAAGGTCAGAGATTACTTACTCTATCTTGCAGAAGAAAAACAATTTGCTACTTCTACATTGAATCAAGCTATCAATGCCCTGAAATTCTATTATGGGACTATGCTTAAAAAGAAGTTTCTTTATGAGATCAAGAGACCCCG